>JAPFCO010000494.1 GCA_026169505.1 Pseudogracilibacillus sp. | reverse complement strand
CTCATAACTCTATCTTCTTGGGAGAATATTTTCACAACTTGTTGACCGGAAAGAGTTTCCTCTACATAACCATTAAGTTCCCCTATATCATGTTGTTGTATTTTATATAACGGACCAGTCCGTTTCGTTATCCAGCGCATTCCAATTAGTAATAGGGGTACAATAATCATCGTAATTGCTGTTAACAGTGGACTTAAAAATAACATGACAGATAATGTACCGACGATTGTAATGATACTGGCAAATATTTGAATGACCGACTCGTTTAAAGTGTTATTAATATTGTCAATATCATTCGTAACACGACTCATAAGTTCACCCTGTTGTCTCTTATCATAAAAGCTAACAGATAATTGGTGAAACTGCTCAAATAGTTGTTTTCGTAAAGTAAATACGGTGTTTTGGGCGATACCAACCATCCAAAAGTTTTGTAAAAAAATAGATATCGAATGCCCGATATAAATGAGCACTAACCAAATAATGAGTGTGACAAGACCTGCGCTTTGCTTTGTTACAATAAAATCATCGATCGCCATACCAATTAAGTATGGTCCCAATAATCCAGTGCCAGAACTAATGAAGACCATCGTAATAACAAGCATTAACTTCCATTTATCTTTGATGAGATACGTACCAATTCGTTTAATTGTTTGCCAAGCATTTTGTGCGCGCTTTTCATTTTGTACATCCACTTGATCGATTGATACCTTCTCATATTGAAAAGGTTGCTTCAGTTGACTATTCGACATTTGCAACCTCCTTTTGGGATTGAGATGTAACAATGTCTTGATATAATTGTGACTTTTTTAATAATTCTTCATGTGAATCAATATGTAAAATACGACCTTCATCTAGTAACAAAATGCGATTAGCACGCTTGGCTGTAGAGACTTTTTGAGTAATGATTATGATCGTACAGTCATATGAATCTATTGCATCGAGTAGCAATGATTCTGTATGCATATCTAAAGCGCTCGTACTATCATCTAACATGAGAATTTTTGGTTTTCGAATAAGGGCACGTGCAATAGAAATTCGTTGTTTTTGTCCTCCTGATAAATTAACTCCTTTTTGCCCAATGACGGTTTGATATTGGTCTGGAAATGACATAATAGATTTATGAATTTGGGCGTCTTTTGCGGCTTGAATTACTTCCGCTTCTGTTGCAAGTTCTTTTCCAAACGTAATATTCTCCGCGATTGTACCAGTAAATAGTAATGGAATTTGGGAGACATAACCAATATCATGACGTAACTGATCAATTGGATACGCATCAATTGGTTCATCATCAATGAAGATGCTTCCTTTAGTTGGTTGGTATAGCCGTGGGAAAAGTTGGAATAAGGTTGATTTACCAGAGCCTGTCGCACCTAAAATAGCGAGCTGTTCTCGCGGTTGAATGTCAAATGTAATATCTTCTAAGACGTTTACTCGACTATTAGGGTATGTAAAGGAAACATGCTGACAAGCAATTTTACCTGTAATATTCTTGTCTGTGAGCTGACTTGATGTGTTTTCTGAACTTACTTTCTCCGTTAAAATTTCTTCTATTCGTTCGCTCGATGCTTTAGCTCTCGAAAAAGCTAGTGCAATAAATGTAAACATGGAAACAGACATGACCGTACGGAGAGCATAATTCACAATAGCAACTACGTCCCCAACTGCGGCAGTGCCGGCAATGGATTGTTTATTTCCAAACCATAAAATAAACACTAGGCTCACATTCATTACAAGCAATAAAACTGGCATAGAGGCTTCGACAAAACGAAAGGCTGTTTGCGTCTCACGTTGTAACAATCGATTTGTTTTCGTAAAACGATTATTTTCATGGTCTTTACGTAAAAATGCCTTAATGATTCTCATACCTGCAATATTTTCCTGAATGATTCGATTAACTTGATCGATTCGCTTTTGTACGGTAGAAAACATGGAACTACCCTTCATTAGTACCCAATAAAGGAAGACAATCAAGACAGGTACAATGATTAAAAATATAATAGAAATCTGTGGATTAACAATAAATGACATCATAATACTACCAAATACCATTAACGGCGCTTTTAACATAATGCGTAATGCCATAAATATGGTGTTTTGAATTTGTCGAATATCATTTGTAAATCTTGTAAGTAACATGGAAGTTGGATATATATTAAGTTGCTCGAAAGAAAACTGTTGAATATGTTCAAATAACTTTTCACGAATTTGATAAGCAGAAGCAGTACTAATATGGGAAGAATAATAGGAGTTGATAATTCCTGCAAAAAATAAAATTATCGTCACAGCAATCATAATAGCTCCCCACATTTGGATCTTGTCCATATTCGCCGGCACAATACCTTGATCAATCATTAGGCCAAGAAATAAAGGAAAAAGTAATTCTGCCGTCAACTCGACTAATGTTAAGCTATATGCGATAATAATGGATAATTTAAATGGTTTTAAAAACGATAAAATTGTTTTCATTAGCGCCTCCTATTTCCATTATAATCATAACATAAGGTGTAAATCAAAGGACTTAGTTGCAGTTCAAT
>JAPFCO010000502.1 GCA_026169505.1 Pseudogracilibacillus sp. | reverse complement strand
TTACTTGTCGAAGGAACACTTGATGTAGGTATTAAAATAGATGAATCAAATTATAAAACGATGTTCCGGCTGTATGATGCAACGTTTAAACCAATGTAAAGATAAAATGAGGTTTACCAAAGGGTAGACCTCATTTTATAATGAACAAATCTCTCCAGTGTTTTCATTCAACTAAAAATCACCCTAAATGATCGCATCATGATACTGTAAATAATACGGTTTTATTCAAAAAAGTGGTACTATTGTTGATAGGTGTCTAGTATAAATTTAAGCTAAATATATTTTTAAGGAGGGGTAATAATGAATGATTTCGGTGAACTTTTGTATGAAAGCAAGACAGATAGTAATGGCAATAGTTATGTATTTATCATTATGGGTATTGCTCTCATTGTTGGTTCAAACTTTATCTATGCCAAAACGATGGTAATGATATTTGGAATAGTGTTTATACTTATCGGTTTATATCTGTTTATATTTAAGCGGAATGAAAGGATATCTATTTTTGAACATGCAATTATATTAACTATAAAAGGGCAGGAATTACTTATTGACAAAGAAAAAATTAATAAAATAACCTATGAGGAAATAAAAGTGAGAAGCAGTCCAGTCGTAAACTATTATCCAGTACTTATGTTAAAGAATGAAAACAAAGTTTTAATTAATAAAGCATTTAATTCTGTCGTGAACAAAGATTTTGAAAGGGTTATGAAATCATATGTTTGAGGTGCTTTCATTTGTGTAAAGGTGAATAGGGCTGAATTATATTATATGTATCCGAACTATTAATATATTGAAAACAACGCTAATTTAGCTGCTTTTATGTTAAGCTTAACCTACAATAAATTCTTTAGAGATAGGAGAATTTTAATGCATATTAAAGATATGATGACAAAAGAGGTAATCACCGTAAGTGAAGATGATACGGTTGCAAAGTGTGCAAATTTGCTTACTACACATGACTTAAGTGGCCTACCTGTAGTAGATGACGAAGGTTATGTCAAAGGGATTATTACTGAGGGAGATCTCATAAAACATAACTCTAAGGTACAAGTTCCAGCATCTTTAGAAATTCTTGGAGGGATTTTTTATCTTGATAATCCGAATAAGTTTTATGACGATGTGAAAAAATCAATGGGTTATTTTGTGAAAACGGTTATGACGGAAGATGTAACTACAGTTAATCCGAATGAAAAAGTAGAAAATGCAGCAGCCTTACTAGTTCGCAAAAAAGTAAAAAGGCTTCCGGTTCTTGATGAAGCAGGAAAGCTCGTTGGTATTGTATCAAGAAAAGATATCATGCATCATTTATTTCATACGGAATAAGAATATATAATAGCGTTTTCTATCTATTTATGGAAATTGTAACAAGGACTCCTTACATGTGTTATTTAAATAACGGGAACGAGATGGAGAGTTTTTTTAATCTAGAAGAAAAGGTCGATAAATAATTATTTAACACAAGAGTCAATTTCATAGTTATAAAAACAGCCCTGACGCTATAATATGTTGTTTCAACGAAACTACATATTGTAGCGATAAATCTGGGTGATGAAATGATACATAAATGGTAAACTATGGGTAACGGTGAGAAATAAACGTAGGGGGAGAGGGAAAATGAAGAAGGTATTAATCGGAATGATGGCAGCAATTATGATGATGGTAATTGGTTGCAGTAGTGACGATTCAGAAAAGGAAGACGACAAAGAAGAGGTAACAGAGGTAGATGCGAAAGAAGAAGACAAAGATAAAGAAACAGATGAAAAAGACAAAGAAGAAGAAGAGGAAATAGATAAAAAAGATGAAGATGAAGAAAAAGATAATACATATGAAGGAACACCTTTAGAAGATGGTGAAGAAAAAGAAGATTTAACTCTAATTGTATCGGAATTTGACAAAGAAGCTGGTTTCACAATTGATAATAGTGATATATATGCTTCCATTCAAGAATTGATCGATGAGGATCCGAAAGTTGGGGACCATGATGATATTAGCTTTTATCCATTAGATGTTATTGAGTATGAAGATGGCGGGCTCGGGCTTGGAATCCTAATTATAAACAGATTAAATAAACCGATTAAGAACGTTGCATTCGACATGGAATTAGGTATGGCAGACGGTGAGATGGTTCTTGATGAAGAAATAGTTCTAGAAGAGGGCTACATTGGAGAACTTGGTGTGAATGAAACAATGCCTTTCTTCTTAGGCATTGATGAAGAAGAAATGGAATTATTTTATACTTTAACAGAAAGCAATTTACATTTGGAAGTAGATAATTTCAGGATTGACTTCGTAGAATAATAATGCATAAGAAAAAGACCTTTCGTAAGTGGTTGAACCTTATGAGAGGTCTTTTCGTTGTATTTCATGTAACATATTATTGTTCCAACCATTAAGGTTAGAAAATATCCTTGTAAGACCAAACCCAGGAGTTGATATATAATCGACTATACAGTTAAAATGGGATAGGAGTAATTTAACTGGAAGATATAATGGATATGTCAATAAACAAGTGCATCTTCATTTATATTAGTCAATTTTATCATAGAGATTTATCGCTACACTACTATAACCTGTAGTTGAATTGAACCGTTCCCAACTACAGGTTGTAGTGACGTAGCGGCTTTAGGTAATGATGAAATTGGCTCATATGTAAACTATGGGATAAAGTTCAATCTATTATTCCATCATGAAAGGATTCGAATGTGATAATGACAACAAATTTTTGGCGTGATTTACCACGACCATTTTTTATATTAGCACCAATGGAAGATGTAACGCATGTCGTTTTTCGTCATGTAATAAGTGCAGCAGCTAGGCCAGATGTTTTCTTTACAGAATTTACGAATACGGAGAGTTTTTGTCATCCGGAAGGTATCTTTAGTGTACGTGGACGATTGACCTTTACAGAAGATGAACAACCAATCGTTGCACATATTTGGGGAGATAAACCCGACCATTTTCGGGAAATGAGTATTGGGATGGCGGAGCAAGGATTTAAGGGTATTGATATCAACATGGGTTGCCCTGTACATAATGTAGCAACACAGGGTAAGGGAAGCGGGCTGATTCGTTATCCTCAAACTGCAGCAAATATTATTCAAGCAGCTAAAGCAGGGGGATTGCCCGTGAGTGTAAAGACAAGGCTTGGTTATACAAGTGTCGATGAATGGCATGATTGGTTGACACATATATTACAGCAAGACATTGCGAATCTTTCCATTCATCTTCGGACAAAAAAGGAAATGAGTGATGTGGATGCACATTGGGAATTAATTCCGGAGATTAAGAAACTTCGTGATGAAATAGCACCAGATACACTTTTAACGATTAATGGGGATATACCTAACCGACAAACTGGTATGGAACTTGTGCATCAATACGGTGTTGATGGGGTGATGATTGGACGAGGTGTTTTTAAAAATCCGTTTGCTTTTGAAAAAGAGTTGAGTGAACATAGTAGTGAGGAATTGCTTGATCTTTTTAGGTTACATCTGGACCTCCACGATAAATATTCAACAGAACTGGAACCGCGTCCGTTCAAACCACTTCGTCGCTTTTTTAAAATATATGTTAAAGGCTTTCCAGGGGCAAGTGAGTTAAGAAATCAGTTGATGACTACAGAGTCAACTGATGAAGTGCGAGCATTGTTAAATGATTTTGATTATAGTGATGTTGAT
>JAPFCO010000023.1 GCA_026169505.1 Pseudogracilibacillus sp. | reverse complement strand
GAATACACACTGCCCCGATACAATACAGTAATTCTTGCTCCTGCCTTATGAAGTTCCAACGTAGCGTCAACGGCAGAGTTTTTTCCTCCTATAACAACAACATCTTTGTTATAGTAAGGATGCGCTTCTTTAAAATAATGCATCACTTTAGCCAAATCTTCTCCGGGAATATTCATATAATTTGGCTGATCATAATAACAGGTAGCGATAATAACTTGTTCTGCTTGATAGTTTTGTATTTCGTGATTATTGTTTTGGGTGGTAATTTGAAACTTCTGATTAACCTGCTCAACAGTGGTTACTGTTTCAAAAGTGTTTATTCGCAGGTCTTGGCGTTCCGCCACTGAACGATAATAAGCTAAAGCTTGATTTCGAACCGGTTTTTGCTTTTCGGTGATAAAAGCGATGTCACCTATTTCAAGTTTTTCACTGGAACTAAAAAACATTTGATGCGTTGGAAATTGGTAAATTGTATTTACAATATTACCTTTTTCAATGATTAATGGTTTGATGCCATGTTTTTGCAATTCAATAGCACATGACATACCACACGGTCCTCCCCCAACGATGATTACTTGTTCTTGCTTCATTCTCAGGCACTTCCTTTATTTCATATATCCTTTTAGAGATTATACAAAAAGCCTCCATATAATAAGCGGCTTCTTTTTGAACACTTACTGTCGCCAAGCCTTAGTTCAACGGTAAAACTTAATTTTTCGTCTGCGTTGCATCACCCGCATAGTTTCTCTTTTATGCATTTATACTGATCTTCGAGTAGTAGTGATTTCCTATCAGTGTAAAAAACAAAATAAAAAACTCCTATCTAAATATACATGATAAGAGTTTTTTAGTCATATGATACGATTCCATTAAGTTATACCCAACCGCGGAAACGTGAGGCTTCTGCTGTTTTACGAACACCAATCATATATGCAGCCAAGCGCATATCAATCTTTCTCGTTTTAGCAGTATTATAAATGGTATTAAAGGAATTGATCATTGTTTCATGAAGTTTTTTATCAATATCCTCTTCTTTCCAATAATAACCTTGGTTATTTTGCACCCACTCAAAGTAGGACACGGTAACACCACCGGCAGATGCGACGACATCAGGTACTAATAAAATACCTCTATCAGTCAGTATTTTAGTTGCTTCCATTGTAGTAGGGCCATTTGCAGCTTCTACAACGATTCCTGCTTTAATATTATGAGCATTTTCGGCTGTAATTTGATTTTCTACTGCCGCCGGGACTAAGATATCGCAATCCAATTCCAGTAGTTCTTTATTCGTTATTGTATTATTAAATAATTTAGTTACTGTACCAAAACTGTCTCTTCTGTCTAATAAATAATCTATATCAAGACCGTCCGGATCATGCAACGCACCGTAGGCATCGGAAATCCCTACAACTTTGGCTCCGGCATCATGTAAGAATTTAGATAAAAAGCTGCCGGCAACCCCAAATCCTTGAACAACAACCCTGGCTCCTTTGAGGTCAAATCCTTGTTTCTTAGTGGCTTCTTTTATACAGATAGTCACACCTTTTGCTGTAGCAGTTTCTCTTCCATGTGATCCTCCCAGCACAATCGGTTTACCTGTAATAAATCCGGGATTATTGAATTCATCAATACGGCTATACTCATCCATCATCCATGCCATGATTTGCGAGTTTGTCATCACATCAGGTGCTGGTATATCCTTAGTCGGTCCGACAACCTGACTTATTGCACGAACATATCCACGGCTAAGTCCTTCAAGTTCACGAAACGACATTTCTCTTGGATCACATATGATTCCGCCCTTACCTCCACCATATGGTAAATCAACAATGCCTGCTTTTAAAGTCATCCAAATAGATAAGGCTTTCACTTCTTTTTCAGTTACGCCCGGATGGAATCTGACGCCACCTTTTGTCGGTCCAACGGCGTCGTTATGTTGCGCACGGTATCCTGTAAAAACTTTAATCGACCCATCATCCATTCTTACCGGAATTCTTACTGATATCATACGAATAGGTTCTTTAAATAGTTCATAGACTTCGTCAGGGTAACCCAACTTCTCTAATGCTGTTTTTATAACAGTACGTGTAGAACTTAATATGTCCGTCTGATTATTTTCTTCCTTGGTAGAATCTGCTGGTTTATCGGCTACCATGTATTTACCTCCTAGAAATTCTAAAAAAAATTTTATAATAGCTTTACTCAAGAATTAGTATACACTTTCAAAACAAATATGCAATTAAATCAAGCTATTTTAGTCATTTAATTAAGAGACAATACAACGATTTCATTACTACTCCTTTTATAATGGGAAACCACTTAAATTAAGGTTTAACGTCCGTTTGTGTCTGACAATTCCACGAATTCTTCAATCATTGTTTCATAACTCATACCAACCGCTTTTGCTGCATCCGGAAACAGGCTTGTAGGGGTCATTCCCGGTAATGTGTTTACCTCAAGTATGATTGGTACATTATTTTCTGTAAGTATAAAGTCTACCCTTGAGTATGTTTTACAACCTAAAACTTGATGGGCCAGCACAGCATAGTCCTGTATGATTTTTGTTAATTCATTATCAATTTGCGCGGGAATAACATGTTCACTACCCCCTGGCGAGTATTTTGACTCGTAATCATATAAGTCATTTTTAGGAATAATTTCAATGATTGGTAAAGCTTTTTCTTCTCCCGGGGATCCCATTACCGGTACAGTGAGTTCTTTTCCTTTTATAAATGCTTCAACAAGGAGTGTATCGTCACTCGCCGCAGCTTTATCG
>JAPFCO010000231.1 GCA_026169505.1 Pseudogracilibacillus sp. | reverse complement strand
GTTATATACTTGTTCATTTTATCATTTAACGGTAAAATACATAATAGATATTGTGTTAAAGGGGGATTTACCGTGTCGAAGAATCAGAAATCTACGCCTAGAAGAAAATCAAAACGTGAAAAGCGCACAAAGTTCTTTGTATATGTAATGGTTATTGCTATGGTGTTATCATTATTGACTGCTGGATTAGGTGGTCTATCACTATTATAAAATAAATAAAGAAGATTGGATGAACTAGGCCTTCTCCATCTTCTTTTCTTTTTTTTGCTTTAACTTGCGTCTTGACCTGGGACTTTTCACATCCGATTTTTTGTATTTATATTTAAGTTTCAAATATTCCTCTATTTCATGTAATAATTGGTGCAAGCTTGCTCTTGTTTCGAACTCCTCATGTGTTTCTGGCAATTCTTCTTCTTTAAATTTCTCTTGTAATTTTTGTAACTCATATAAAAAAACAATCGCAGTATTTCCAGGATGAACCGCTTCGCTCAACTTTTCAAAATAGATAGCAATTTCCTCTGAAATTATATCTTTCTCTGGTAATCGAGTAACTAAAGGCAGCATTTGCTTTAATAAGTCAAATTGTTTTTTACGCATATGAAAATAATTATAAAAAGAATGTTCATCCCGAAGCATATGATTTTCTCGATCACGTTCGACAAGATCATCCGCCTTTTCAAGGATTTCACTTACTTTCGTAATTTCTTTACCATCCCAATCCATATTTTCTTCCCGTATGTATAATGCAATTTCTTTTAAAATAACTTGAAAGTTATCCTCTAATTCTTGTTGCAATACTTTCAATTCTTTATCTAAACTAGGCATATACAAATTAACTAATAAGCCGATGCCTATACCGATAATAATTAATAGTAACTGATCATATATGAAGTCCAACTTTATCGAATCAAATGCATACAAATTTAATGTTATAACAGTACTTGTCATAATACCCTTTTCAACTTTTAAAAAAACAGCTGTCGGAATAAAGACTGCCAATAGTACACCTAAAACATATGGTGTGTAACCGAAAATCTCAAAAAAGATAACCGAAAAGATAATTGCTAAAATACAGGCAAAAAATCGTTGTACTGCGCTTTCGACTGATTTTTTACGAGATGATTGGATACACAGGATTGTCAGAATTCCGGCTGATACAACGTTAGATACACCAAATAATTGAGCAATAGAAATAGCTATTGGCGTTGCTATTGCCGTTTTAATTGTTCTATAGCCTATTTTCACGTTGAAACCCCTTTTTAATCTTCATCATTAGTACTTTTTTAACAATTTGCATCATCAGAACGATGATGCAAAAAATAAGACTGCCTTTTATTCAGTTGGACAGTCTTATTCGTTCATAATAATTATAGTTCGACACAATGTTCATCAAAAATGTTTTGTAACTTATTAATTACTTCAATAGCAGTTGATCCTTCTATATCATGACGTTCTAACATCGTGACAATTTTTCCATCTTTCAAAAATGCCATAGATGGAGATGATGGTGGATATCCTTCAAAATAAGTACGTGCCTGCTCTGTTGCGTCACGATCTTGTCCAGCAAATACTGTCACTAAGTGATCAGGTCGCTTATCGTAATGAATTGCGTTGGCAGCTGCTGGTCTCGCTACACCACCGGCACATCCACAAACAGAGTTTACTAGTACTAATGTAGTTCCCTCACGATTTAAAGCATCATCTACTTGCTCAGGCTCAGTTAATTCTTGGTAACCTGCTTCTCGCATGTCACCTCTTGCAACACCGACTACGTCAGCCATAAAATTATTAAAGCTCATATTTGAAACATCTCCTTAACTATATCATTTTCACTCATTTTAAGTTTATCAATTTTACTAGAGAATATCAATTTTAAAAATCGGCCCTAAACAATTGTTGAGTCTCCATCTATGCTTTCTAATATTTCTTTTATTCTTGCTAAGAACCTCCCACAAATTAAGCCATCTAATATGCGATGATCTAGTGACAATGATAAGTTTACTATGTCCCGTGCTGCAAACATATCATTAATAATTACTGGTCGTTTTACGATTGATTCAACTTGCAAAATTGCTGCTTGTGGGTGATTAATAATACCCATGGATGAAATGGAGCCAAATGTACCTGTATTATTAACGGTGAATGTTCCACCTTGCATATCTTCTGGTGTTAACTGACCATTCCTAGCTTTATTCGCTAATTGAGTAACATCCTTCGCGATCCCTTGCACACTCTTCTCATCTGCATGTTTAATCACTGGCACAAATAATTCATTCTCCTTTGCTACAGCAATTGAAATATGAACGTCATGGCGTTGTATAATCTTATCGTTTGCCCATGTACTATTTAATTGTGGAAATTCCTTTAAAGCCCTTGCTACAGCATGAATAAAGAAAGAGAAATAAGTTAATGTATAGCCTTCTCTTTGTTTAAATGATTCTTTAATCTTGTCACGATATTTCACTAATCCCGTTACATCCGCTTCAACTGTCATCCAAGCGTGAGGTATTTCTTGTTTGGATTTTGTCATATTGCTCGCAATTACTTTACGGACACCTGATATCGGAATTTCGACATCTCCTTGGTTTACTTGTTGGTCCATTACTTCTACATCTTTTTTTGGAGCAGTTGATTCGGTCGCAGTTGTTGTTGATTTGGTGACTAGCTGCTTTTTAACATCTTTTCTTGTAATTCTTCCACCTAATCCAGTACCCTTCATTTGCGTTAAGTCGAGATTATACTCATTTGCTAATGTTAATACAGCAGGAGAATATCTGCTTCTCATCGATTGATTTGGTTCAGTTTCTTTCTCTATATATTGTTGTTCATTATTAGTCTGTTTTCCATTTTCTCGCTGCATCGATGTTCTGGCTGTAGTAGATGAGTCTGTTTCCGTTTCTATATAACAAATCAATTCATCTACCGCAATAACTTCCCCTTCTCTTGCAATTATTTCTGTTATTGTTCCAGCATAGGAAGAAGGTACCTCCGCATTTACTTTATCTGTCATGACTTCTACAATCGGATCATATTTATTGATCACTTCGCCTTCTTTGACAAGCCATGCTGTAATTGTTCCTTCTGTAACACTTTCACCTAATTTGGGCATGACAATTTTCTTAATAGACAACTGTTATTCCCTCCTTTATATAACCAACTATTTCTTAAAATAACGCTAATGAACGAGCTTCTCGGACTACTTTTTCTTTCGTTATCATAAATTGTTTTTCTAATACGTTTGCATAAGGCATTGGTGGTGCATCCGGTGCCGCTAATCGCTTTATTGGAGCATCAAGTTCAAACAAACAGTTCTCCGCTATAATAGCAGCCACTTCTCCAATGACGCTTCCTTCTTTATTATCTTCTGTTATAAGTAATACTTTTCCAGTTTTTTCAGTTGCTTCGATGATCGCCACTTGATCTAAAGGATATACGGTTCTTAAATCTAATATATGAACATCAATATCCTCTTTTACTAATTCTTCTGCTGCTTGTAGGGCAGTATGCACACATAATCCGTACGTGATAATCGTAACGTCTTCACCTGAACGTTTGACATCTGCTTTGCCCAGTGGAATGATATAATCTTCACTTGGGACAGTACCTTTTAATAAGCGATAAGCTCTTTTATGTTCAAAAAATAAAACTGGATCATTGTCACGAATCGAAGCCTTTAATAAACCTTTTGCATCATAAGGGGTTGAAGGAATTACTACTTTAAGTCCTGGGTGATTACTAAACATTGCTTCTAATGATTGTGAGTGATATAACGCTCCACTTACTCCCCCTCCATATGGAGCACGTATAGTGATTGGACAATTCCAATCATTATTAGAACGATACCTGATTTTTGCCGCCTC
>JAPFCO010000021.1 GCA_026169505.1 Pseudogracilibacillus sp. | reverse complement strand
GGAATACAAAACTTCGTTGTTGCTATCATTGTATTATTAATCGGTTGGCTGATTGCGAAGCTGATCGCAAATGGAATAGAAAAGGCGGTGAAGAAGTCAAACCTTGACGAGAAATTATTTAGTAAATTTCGTGAAGGTGAACTAGACCCGAGATTGGATTCTAGTAAAATCATCGGCAAGGTAGTCTATTATGTATTATTACTTGTCGTATTTATTCTATTCTTTAACATTCTGAACTTGAATATGATTGCTAATCCATTAGCAGACTTAATTTCGACGTTCTTGTCATTTATTCCTGTAGTATTAAAAGCAGTGCTTATCTTAGCGTTTGCATTTATTCTAGCGGTTATTGCGCAATGGATAGTCGTTACAGGTGGAAAAAAGATAAACATTCAGAAGCTATTCGTTAAATTACGTGTTGCGGATACAGTTGATAAGGCAGAAACGTACTTAACAACAGCTGGAAAAGTTATCTTTTACTTAATTATTCTACTATTTATTCCAGGTGTACTTGATGCACTTAGCATTTATGGAGTTGCAGAGCCATTTAGTGGAGTATTATCAGCAGTTCTTGCCTTTATTCCAAAGTTAATTGCAGCACTGCTTATCTTTGCAATTGGTTGGTTTTTAGCAAAACTTATTAAAAACATCGTAATGAACCTATTACATGCAGTTGGTTCAGAAAAACTTGTAAAAAAACTACATGTAGAGAAACTATTTGAAGGCACAAGTTTAGCGGCATTTGTTGGGAATGCATTATTCGTTCTAATTATGATCCCAATTACAATATCCGCCTTAGAAAAGTTAGAATTAACAGGTATTACGGAACCTGCAATTGGCATGTTGTATCAAGTGATGGAAATGATTCCGAACATCCTTATTGCGGCAGCCATTATTTTAATCGGTATTTGGGCTGGTAAATTCCTCGGTGGACTTGTAGGTAACTTCCTGTCCAGACTTGGCTTTGATAATATTACAGCAAATATGCAAATTGGCGATAAAAATGTAGAAAGCAATAAGATGACACCGTCCAAACTTGTTGGCTATGTTGTCCAAGTGTTAATTGTATTTTTCTTAACGGTACAAGCACTGTATATTATTAAGCTAGATTTCTTAGTAGGTATTGCGTCCGGAATTACCGCATACTTACCAAATGTATTAGCTGCAGTCATATTACTAGGTGTTGCACTAATCATTGCGAACATCGTAGAAAAAGTGTTAGTCAACTTATTGCAAGGACCAGCCATTCGAATTCTTGCAGGATTTGCTAAATATGCGATTATGGCACTTGCAGTCTTTATGGCATTAACACAATTAGGTATCGCAACATCAATCGTTGCATCAGCATTCACGCTCACTCTAGGTGCATTGGCACTCGCATTTGGTTTAGCGTTCGGTCTAGGCGGAAAAGATTTCGCGAAGAAATATCTAGACAAATTTGACCGTACGATTGAAGAAACGGAAATAAAGGATAAAGAGATTTAATAGTAGAAAAACTAGCTATCACATTGATTTACTTTTATAGAGGAGTATCAATGTGATAGTTTTTTGTTGTTTAATGATAATATCTAAGGAACAAACAACTTTTCGTAACATTTTTGTAACAATATAGAAATATTTCGCATCTAAAATTGCGATTAAGAAAAGTAAGAAGCCTAAGAGCCTGATTTTGTAAAAAAAAGATAAATCCCGGAACATTAAGGACTATCTTTTAGAGGGTTAATTTATTATTTGGATATTATTACCTACTAACTTCGACAAAAACATGAGTAAATTATCGTATGAATAAAATAAGAGGATCGTTCGCAAGCACCTATATTTCTGTAAAAACCCAATTTAAAGCGTCCTTTGTTACAGTTTATTGAATCTTCTTTCCCATTGACTAATTAGCCGGTTTGTATAAAATGAAAGAGAAGCTACATTATATTGATTATTAGAATAGGCTGTTCGTCTGCATTTTGAAAGGAATGAGGAACATGGACAATATTATAAGCAGCAAAGAGGCGGCTGAGCAAATTGCAATAAATTTAAGTTCCTCATTAGAAAAGTTGATGAAAACTCATTCTTTAGATTTTGCTACACATACAAAATTAGGTGGTAACGCAAGAGGGCAGGAAGTGCTTCGTATGAAACAACAAGTGGTTGACTCCTTTTTATCTGCGATGCAAAAAGATATTGATAAGATAAAAGGTGTAGCAACAGAATTTGAAGTAATGGACCAAGAAATAGGGCGTAAGACATCAGGTAGTTCCTTAGCAAATTGGGAAGGGTTGAATCATGGAAAATAAACTCTTTGAAGCGGATCAGTTACTAAAGCTTATCTCGGAAGAAATGGACATGATTGAGTATGAACGAGGTAAGTTGCAACGAACAGAAAGTCATTTCCATTCATTGATGGATGAAAAGAATCGTATTTTACGCGAACTTGAAAGCACATGGCAAAAAGGCGACATGAGCTTTACTATTCAAGAAACAGCAGCCGATATTAAAACGTACGAACGTGGTATGACCGAAATGCTAGAAGACCAACAAGAACAATTAAAACGGAACATATCAACACTTGAGGAAAAGGAAATGACGTTAATGTTTAAACAAAGCACTTTTAAATAAATGTAAGAGGCGGTGTATCAGTGAGCATCAGTGTGTTTTTACAAGAAATCCGACAACAAACTTATACCGTAGAACAAATGTGTTATGCATATATCGAAGCAATGGAAATCATTAAAGAAAGTATTATAGAATTCACACAGGAACAAAGTCTCCAAGGTAAAACGTATGATTCTGCAAAAGCATATTTTAAACATACGTACATCCCTCTGGCTGACGGTGTTATCTTATTATGTGAAGCAGTACAAAGAGCGCACGAGCAATTACCAGAACGTTACATTGCTGAAGTTGATAGCAATGACCTGGAGTCAGATGTATTGCAAGCACAATTAGAACGAATTGAATCATTTATTCTTTCCATGGAATCATTACATGATGCCAACCCACTTCTATATCTTCACTCCGAGAGTATCGTTTCAACCTTTCGAGAAACTCAAATCAAAATAAAAGAAAAATTAAATCGATTAATTGCGTTTGATGCAGGATCAGTTGAAATCTTCGCTGAAATTGATCAGATTGCTGAAGATGTACAAGCTGGCCTTATGCAAGTGCATAGTGGAAAAGCATGGAACTCTGCGACTAAGCATTTTTCAACGAATCACCTTAATATGTCATGGGCAAACAATATTCATGAAAAGCAACTTGACATTAAAGTAGAACAAATGCTACAGCAAGAAACTGAACTTAATGAAGAAAACAAACAAGCATTATTGGAGATGGCGAATGAACATCCGAATGCGGACGTTCCAACTCGTTTAATTTCATATATTCAAGGTAATGAGAACCATGAATCGCTTCAGGGGAGTTCAGAAGAGGTTCAAACTGTTTTAAATCAAGCGAAGTCTGGTGACATACAACTAAATCATTTTATGGAATCAATTTTTCAAAATGAAGGTACTGATTCAATGACGTGACAAAACGTTATTGAGATAATCGGTTGCCTTCATTTTTTTGCTTTAGTGGGGTATGGTTAACAAATGTTAAATTTGCATTAAATGAAATCATATATATTGAATTCGAGATAAATGTATAGTATGATGTAGTTAATGAAAAAAACTTAAAGGAGATGTTTTATATTATGAGTACTTGGAATATTGATGTATCACATACGAATCTAGGATTTACGATAAGACATATGATGGTGTCGAAAGTACGTGGGAACTTTACAGACTTTGAAGGTAAGATCGAAGGAGATCCAGAGGACCTTGCTACGAGTAAAGTATCATTTAAAGTGGATATGAATTCAATTAATACAAATAGTGAAGATCGTGATAACCATTTACGTTCTCCGGACTTTTTTGAAACAGAGAAATATCCAGCAATGACTTTTAATTCAACAAAAGTTGTTAAAACTTCTGAAGATGAGTTTGATCTTATTGGTGATTTAACGATTAAAGATGTGACGAAAGAAGTAACATTTAAAACAGAGTATGAAGGAAAAGCGACAAACCCTTGGGGTCAACCAGTAGTTGGTTTTACAGTGGAAGGTGAGATAGACCGTAAAGAATTTGGTCTTACTTGGAACCAAGCTTTAGAAACTGGTGGTTTTATGGTAGGGGATAAAATTAAAATTGTTATTGAATTAGAAGCAAATCCAGAAGCGTAATCGTTTATTAAGGTAGAACATCCTGGGTAGTAGGTTTATTAAAAATCTACTACCCAGGATTTTTTTATGGGCTATATTTATTTCTAGACTATTTGTCAATAGAAAGAGATGAGTTACTGAGAGTACGTCAATAAAATGGGGATTTTGTCATAATATAATTTCCCAGGCAATAAAGTTAACTTTGTCCCTTGTTTTGTATCATAAAAGGTACATACAGTAAGAAGAAGATTGCTAATGCAATTATTTCCAAAGCGAATAAGTACAGAGGATATGGGCCTAACAGATCGAGTAAGCTTGCAGAATTAGGCTTATGCATTAAAAACATATAATTTGCATCTAGGATAAGATTCAAAACAAAAGTGCATGCCGCAATGCAATTAATAGTAATAAAAGCCTTAAGTAGCGACCACTTTGTTATACTATAGTCGTATAGCCAAATCATGAGTAAAGGGGCGGCGATCAAGAGCAAGTGATCAACGAAAAATTGAACATAACGATATTGAGGAAATCCAAAAGCTAAATCGGGAGTTAAAATAGCTTGTGTAGCTCCGGCAATACCAATGAAATAAAAGGTTTCAAATAAAAAGCGATTTTTCGTCAATAACATAAACGCACAAGCAATGGAGGCAATACTACATAATTCGAGTGGTAAAGAAAAACGAGCATCCCATTCACCTGTTGTAACATACCAAATATCGAGACTAAGTCTACTCACAAGAAGGGAAATGCCAATTGTGAGTCTGATAGAATGTCGATATGGAAGAAGTTTTGTACGGCAAATATATAAACAGCATAGCAAGCTGATAATAATAGCAATCGTGATAAGATGTATCTTATCCCACATATGAAATTGTAGGGTAGGATTATAAAACCATTGCATGTTCACACCGCTTTCTTTGCCTAAGTATCTAAAGCCACTAAATTAAGGCTACTTAATTCAAGCTAAATATTGCTTAAATGTAACTATTATCATACCATAATACAAAGAATGTAATTCACTAAGCTGGAAAAGAGGTATTATTATTTGTGAAAAAAATAAATGAGCAGTTGCAAAAAACAGAAAGTATCCGGAAACTTACATTTATTATCATGTGGAGTCTTATCTTTTTTTCTGGATTGAAAGCAATCGGGGGAATCTTTAGTGCAATTATTGTAGCAAAATATGATAATAATTTATCGGTAGATTATTTTATGTCGGTAGATATTATTTTAGTCACAGTAGTTAGTTTAATTAGTCTGCCTTGGCTGTTAATTTGCTTGATTTTTATCGCGCTTTACTCGAATTGGATACACCGGGCATATTCAAATTTACGTGATGCTAACGTTCGAGGCTTAACAAGAACACCTGCGTGGGCAGTTGGTTGGAACTTCATACCTTTACTTCATTTAATTACCCCATATTTTGTGATGAAGGAAATTTGGCAAGCGACATTTTATGCAGCAGATGATACAGAGGAATGGAAAGCACAAGAAACTCCTAGTAAATTACGATTATGGTGGATGTTCTTTCTACTCGGATTGATTACCTGGCCTGATTGGTTTCAGTTTGGGCAAACCTTTTTAACATTTAAAATCGATACATGGTTAACCGTTATTTCCAGCATAAGTTTTGTTATAGCTGGGCTTATGATTCAAAAAATTATGAAAGAAATTACAACAGAGCAATTTACCCGTTTCAAGCAGGAATAAATAAAGTCAGTCGGAAACAATTTATCCCTTTTTTACATAGGATGGATAGTGAAATAGATCATTTATTAATAGTAAACAGCTTAGTTTAATTTGTAATTGAAAACGGTTATACTATTTAATGAGTGTTTTATTTTGCTAGAGTAGAAACGATTCGTTTCTTTTACTTTATATGAAATAGGAGCTGGACAAATGAGTAATAAAAAAGATCAAGCAATATTATTTAGGCAGGCTCTAGGGAATTATCCTACTGGAGTTACTGTAGTTACGGGTATAGGTGAAAACGGTGAACCAATTGGATTAACCGTCAATTCTTTTGCGTCAGTCTCAATAGATCCATTATTAATCTTATGGTCTGTCGATGAAAATGTCTCAACATACAATACATTTAAAAACATCGATAAGTTCGCTGTTAATATTTTAGCGGAAGACCAAAGAGATTTGGCCGTTATTTTTTCAACGAAAGAAGAAGAACGTTTCAAGAAGAGTGATTGGGAATTATCTGAACATGGTTTACCGGTTCTTTCAAATGCAATAGCGACATTGCAATGTACAACATTCCAAACAGTTGAAGTAGGCGACCATACGACATTATTCGGTAAAGTAATGGATGTTAGTGCAACAGATCGTGCGCCACTTCTATACCATAAACGCCAGATTGGGCCATTGCCAAAAGAATTTCATGAAGGAAAATAATAGTTCCTGATTTGAACATTTCAAAGAATGATAGATTGTATCATCAATATGCCGTAGTTATTTTATTGGTTACAAGCACCGCGAAAAGAATCCAAATATCCAGGTCTTTCATCTATTCACTGAATGGATGGGAGGCTTTTTTTTTATTTCAAATTCCAGAATGAATTATTTATTCACTTGGATTGTCGGTTCTAATTCAACTTCTACATTTCCCTGAATCGCTCGGCTGATCATACAAGAATTTTCCGCTTTTTCAGCAAGTCTTTGTGTGCGTGCTACATCTCTCTGGGTTGCATCTGATGGTAAAGTTATTTGTGGTTTATGAATAATTTTCTTATAGGTAATTACGCCATTTTTCACATCGACGACTCCAATTGATTCCATTTCTAATTGTTCTTTTCTAAGATTGCTCTGCTCCATCATCGTT
>JAPFCO010000228.1 GCA_026169505.1 Pseudogracilibacillus sp. | reverse complement strand
TTGATTTCCGCCCGATAAAGATCTTGCCTTCGTATGAATAGAAGGTGTTCTTACATCATATTCTTCAACGATCCTTTCAGCATACTTATTAATTTGATTCATCCGTAATAATTTACTTGTAGAATATGGTTTTTTATAATAATTTTGTAAAGCAATATTTTCCGCAACAGAATAATCTAAAATAAGTCCTAACTTGTGCCGATCCTGTGGAATATGTGCGATACCTTTTTCAGTTATTTTTCGTGGAGGTAAATTTGTTATGGCTTCATTATTTAAATAAATCGAACCTTCATTTACTTTTCTCATACCTGCTATCGCTTCAATTAATTCAGTTTGTCCATTCCCATCAATGCCTGCTATTCCGACAATCTCATTTTCCTTTACTTCCAAATTGAGCCCTTTTACAACGGGAACATTACGAAAGTCATTGATATGTAATTGATCTACTTTAAGTACTGTTTTACCAGGTGTAGCTAGCTCTTTATCTGTTTTAAAGCTCACAGATCTCCCTACCATAAGAGACGCTAATTCATCAGCTGATGTGTCTGCAACTTCAACAGTACCTATGCCTACACCTTTTCTAATTACAGTACAACGATCACACACTTTTAAAATTTCTTTTAATTTATGCGTAATCAAAATAATCGATTTTCCTTCATCAACAAGAGATTGTAAAATATCAAACAACTCATTAATTTCTTGAGGAGTTAATACCGCTGTAGGTTCGTCTAAGATCAGTACATCTGCACCCCGATAAAGCGTTTTTAATATTTCTACTCGTTGTTGAATACCTACAGATATATCTCTGATTTTTGCTCTTGGATCCACTCGTAGTCCATAGCGATCCGATAATGCTTGAATTTCTTTTTCCGCCTCATTTAAATCAACCGTTAACAACTTTGTTGGTTCACTTCCAAGAATAATGTTTTGTGTTACAGTAAAAGGTTCCACTAACATAAAATGTTGGTGAACCATACCAATTCCTAAATCATTTGCTATATTAGGATTTGTTATATTGACTTTTTCTCCTTTAATTTTAATTTCACCTTGTTCTGGTTGATAAAGACCAAACAAAACATTCATCAAAGTCGACTTCCCTGCCCCATTCTCACCTAATAAAGCATGGATTTCTCCCTTTTTCACTTGTAAATTTATGTTGTCATTTGCTATTACTCCGGGGAATTCCTTACGTATATTTAACATTTCAATAACATATTCCATTCCACCACACCCCTTGCCTATATCTCGATATTTTTTATCGACAACAATTTGGTTGAAAAAAGGGCTAGTAAACTAGCCCTTCTTACTTTATGAATTTATTTTACAGATTTTCTTCAAAATCATTTAATTCATCTCTTGTTTGTGGAACATCTATCTCACCCGATTTAATTTTTTCTTCCCACTCTTCAACCGCTTCTTTAATGTCATCGGTAAATGCCTCTTCATTCGTATCTGCAACTGATACAGCTTCTTCTTCTAAACCAAAGACTAGGACTTCTCCACCAGGGAAATCACCAGCAGCTGTTTGTTCCGTTACTTGTTCCACTGTTACATCAACGCGTTTAACCATCGAGGTAAAAGTAACACTTGCTGATTGATCTTCATTTAATCCTTCTTCATACTGATCACGATCCACTCCGATTACCCAAATGTCACGGTCAGGATCATTTTGCTTAATATCTTTCGCTTCTGCAAACACTCCATTACCAGTGTTCCCAGCAGCGTGATAAATAATATCAATGTCACTATTGTACATATTTGATGCAATTAATTTACCTTTGTCAACTGCGTTAAAGTCTTCCGCATATTGAATGTCAACTTCGATATCAGGATTCACTGATTTTGCACCAGCTACAAAACCTACTTCGAATTTATTAATTAAATCTGAATCCATCCCACCAATAAAGCCGACTTTATCTGTCTCTGTCTTATTCGCTGCGGCAACACCGGCTAAGAACGAACCTTCATGCTCAGCATACGTAAGACTTGCAACGTTTGGTGCTTCTACTACCGTATCAACAATAGCAAATTGATTATCAGGGAATTGTTCCGCAATATCACTTATCGAATCTTCTAGTAAAAAACCTATTCCAAATATTAAATCAACATCATTTTTCACTAAGCGAGTAAAGTTAGGTAAATAGTCACTATCATCTTCTGATTGGGCATAATCATAACCATCAGCACCCTTTTCGGCGCCATTATTAGCACCCCATGATTCTAAACCTTCCCATGCAGATTGGTTAAATGATTTATCATCTACACCACCAGTATCTGTCACCATTGCAACAGAAAAGTCGCTATCACTCTCTGAACCCTCTTCATCATTTGCTTCATTGCCATTTTCATCATTACTTGAACCACCACAAGCTGCTAAAAACAAACTGAATGTGAATAATAAAATAAGTGAAAGTAAAAATTTGTTTTTTCTCATTCTAATTGACCCTCCAATTTTGTATTCCTTCTATTAGTACTTGCTTACATTTCTCCCCCTTTATTATATAACTATATATAGCTTTTACTAATGCCTTAAAGCTATCATTTTAGTCTATATATTTTTGTAGACATAGTACTAAAAATAATATACCATTTTCTTTCATTAAATAGAATAGAAACCTTAAGAAGTTGTTTCTTCACTTGGAGGGGATAGTAAAACCGTTCTTGGTTTATTCCCTTCGTAAGGGCCAACAATCTGACGTTCTTCCATTGCATCTATTAATCTAGCTGCTCTATTATAGCCAATTCGAAACCTTCTTTGTAACATCGATACACTAGCACTTTGCATTTCTACTACTAGCTGAACCGCATCATCAAATAACTCATCATCCGCTTCTGTTGATAGTTCTGTTTCTTCATCTGGAATCATATCTTCCTGGTAAGAAGCCTTTTGCTGCTCGATACAATGTGTTACAATGCGCTCTACTTCTTCATCAGATAAAAATGCACCTTGTACACGAATTGGTTTCGACATCCCGACAGGTATATAGAGCATATCTCCCCTACCAAGCAGTTTTTCAGCTCCACCCGAATCTAGGATTGTACGTGAATCTATTTGAGAAGATACACTAAAAGCAATCCGAGATGGGATATTTGCCTTAATCACACCTGTAATGACATCTACTGAAGGTCTTTGTGTTGCTATGATTAAATGAATACCTGCCGCTCTTGCCATTTGCGCTAAACGTGTAATCGAATCTTCCACATCTTTTGAGGCAACCATCATTAAATCGGCTAACTCATCTACTAAAACGACAATATATGGTAGTGTCGATTTATCTTCATCAGTTAATTCATTATTTTTTTGAATATAACTGTTATATCCTTCTAAATTTCTCGTGCCAGAATCCGAAAACAATTCATAACGATACTCCATTTCAGCAACAACCTTTTTAAGTGCCATGGAGGCTTTTTTCGGGTCTGTTACAACAGGTGTAAGTAAATGAGGAATTCCATTATAAACATTTAATTCAACCTTCTTTGGGTCGATCATCATCATTTTTACTTCGCTCGGTTTAGCCCGCATTAAAATAGAAGCAATAATCCCATTAATACAGACACTTTTCCCGCTTCCAGTTGCCCCCGCAATTAAAATATGAGGCATTTTATTCAATTCTCCCTCGATGATATTACCTGAGATATCTCTCCCTAAAGCAAATAATAGTTTCTTTTGTGGTTGATCCGTTATATCGAGTAGTTCACGTATCGAGACAGTTGCCGTTTCTTTATTCGGTACTTCAATCCCTATCGCAGACTTCCCTGGAATAGGTGCTTCAATTCGAATGTCTTGCGCAGCCAAAGCAAGTGCAAGGTCATCTTGTAAATT
>JAPFCO010000455.1 GCA_026169505.1 Pseudogracilibacillus sp. | reverse complement strand
TGGATAAGTCCTTCAGATATAAAAGCATATCCTCCAATTGGTGCTTGCTCTCCTTCAGCAAATGCTTGTAAAAAGAGTCGCTCTGTTGTAACAGCTCTTGCCGTATCTTCATCATGGATGAAAGCTAATAATCGTTTCGTTTCTACATCATCTGATCGACATTCAATCGCAAGGGCTCCTTGGCCCATCGCTGGGACAAAGTGATCGTCTGGTAAGTATTCGGTAATCTTATCCTCTCCCAGACCAAGACGCTTCATTCCAGCAACTGCCAGAATAATCGCGTCAAAATCACCTTCATCCATTTGCGTTAAACGTGAATCAATTGGGCCACGAATCCATTTAGTTTGAATATCTGACCGCTTTGCTAATAATTGGGCTGCACGACGAACACTACTTGTACCTATAATTGCTCCTTTTGGCAAATCCTCAAAGCGAATATGTTCCTTTGCAATGTAGGCATCCCGATGATCTTCCCGTTTGGGGATACAAGCAATTGTTAAACCTTCTGGAATCGCAACTGGTATATCCTTCAAACTATGTACAGCTATATCAACATCACCTTGCAGTAATTGTTCCTCTAACTCTTGTAAAAACACTCCCTGTCCCCCAAGTTTAGCCAAAGAAACTTGTAAATTCTTATCGCCTTTCGTAGCAATTTCCTTTACTCGAAAGTCTGGAGCATTACTTTGTTTACTTAATTCATCAATCACCCAATTTGTTTGAATCAATGCTAGCTTGCTTTTTCTAGAACCCACGACGACCTCACTCAAACCTAAAACCTCCACTTCCTATAAATGAAAATTCGATAACTGACTAAATAAAAAGAAATTCACGAGTAATACTAAAAATGTTGCCGAACTATAGATAGATATTGATTTTCCATTAAAAGTACTGTCATTACGCAATACTAAATATATACTATAAATAATCAACAACAAGAATGAACCAATTGTCTTCATATCAAACCAATAAAAGTCTTCTCCAGACACATTCGCCCAAACGATCCCTAAAATTAAACCTATTAATAGTAATGGAACACCAATAACAACGGCATAATAAGAATAGGAATCTAATTTTTCTAAGCTTGTAAACCGCCACATGGACTTAAGTCCTTTTTTCTTTTTCAATAAGTAATATTGTATTAAATACATGATCGCTAATAAAAACGAAATCGTGAAAAACGCATAAGAGAAAATAGAAAATGCAATATGCGCCATTAATAGTTCATGAATTAGTTCTCTACTCTGATCGAAAGATTGTTGTTGTACATTTAATATCGTAGCAAGTGACATTAAAAAGAATGTGAAAATGTTCGTTAAAAGTACAATTAGATGAACTTGGTACAATTGATTGATAATCAATGTAAAGGTAAGCAAAATCCATGCATAGAAGTATATACCATCGTTCAAACTAAATATTGGAAAAGTCTTAGTCGCTATTACTTCAAACACAATGCTCGCTGTTTGCATTACCCAGACAACAGCAAATAACCAGAAAGCGAACCTCTTCACCTTCCAGTTACTGGAGATAAAATATATAATATAGCCAATTAAACTTAAGGAATGAAGTAATAATATTGTTTCATATAACCAATTAGAGCTCATCATTTTAAGTACTTTCCTTTCTACCGTTTAACCGGTAAAACAAATGAACTATTCTTGTTTATCGCCTGGTCCGACTTTTCAACCTGATCGACATCATCCATATAACTTTCTAATCCAAAAATATCCTTAAACATTTCTTTTGCATCTGGTGAGTATTCGTTATTTCCAATTTTCTTTGCTTGTTTAATTGGTTGTTCTAGTAGTTGATTAATAATACTACTTGTGTGTTTACGTAAAACCTTTTCTTCTCGTTCATCTAAATCTGGCATTTTCCTAAAAATACTTTCCAATGTTCGCTCTTGAATTCCAATCGATTTTTCGCGTAACGCTTTAATAAGTGGAACAACTTCCAATGTGTTAACCCAATTTTGAAATGATGATAATTCATGTACGAGTTGTGACTCAATCATTGTAGCTGCTTCTTTTCTTGCTGCCATATTTTCATCAGCTACATATTGTAAGTCATCTACATCATAAAGAAATATATTATCTAATTCGTCCACACTTGAATCGATATCTCTTGGAACAGCGATATCGATTAAAAATAACGGTTTATTTTTTCGACGCTTTTGCAATGGTACAAGTTGCTCTTTCGTTAACACTGCTGCATTTGCACCAGTGGAACTAATTAATATATCTGCATCTGCTAACACATCTTCAAGTTCATCCATTGTTGCTGCTCTTGCATTAAATCTTGCTGCTAACTTTTGTGCATTCTCAAGACTACGGTTTACCACCGTAATATCCGAAACACCAGATCCATGAAGGTTTTTCAAAGATAGTTCTCCCATTTCGCCAGCACCTAAAATAACTGCATGTTTACCTGCCATCTGCCCAAATATTTTCTTCGATAGTTCAACCGCAACATAACTAATTGATACTGCATGTTCACCAATCACTGTATTATTATGAGCGCTTTTAGCAAACGTAACGATACGCTTAAATAATTCATTGAATATTTTACCAGTTGTTTTTAATGCTTGAGCCGTTAAAAACACTTCTCTCACTTGCCCTAGGATTTGTGTTTCGCCTAAGACCATTGAATCTAATCCGACCGTTAATTTAAATGCATGTTCAATTGCCTCTTCATCGTATTTAAACTGTAAGTGTTCATTTAAATCAACTTCTGGCATATCGAACCAATTACTTAGAAATTGCATAACTACGTCTTTTCCAGCTTCGATCGATTCAACGACCGTAAATACTTCTGTGCGGTTACAAGTAGATAAAATAATATTTTCTAATATATGATCTTGCTCTGATAATGAAAGCATTGCTTCTTCAACATCAATTTCAGAAAAAGTTAATTTTTCTCTTATTTCTATCGGAGCAACTTGATAATTCACTCCAACTTTTAAAATATGCACGATTATCTTCTCCTTATGAATATCCCCTAATACAAATGCCACTAATCTCTACTATCAATTTTATCACACTTATTTTATACAAGTGTGAACAATTTATAACAAGTTTATTAACTTTCTATCACAAACACTTATATATGAACATTTTGTAACAAGTTTATCATCTATCTATCCCAAATGAAAATTTGTGATATAGTGGGCAGTATAAAGAGAAATTAAAGGAGAGATATTATGGTAGAAGCAGTAGAGACTATGGATGGATGGTATTGTTTGCATGATACACGAGCAATTGATTGGTCTGCATGGAAACTAGCGACATCAGATGAGCGCAAGAACGCAATCGATGAACTTCGACATATAGTAACAAAATGGGAACAAGTAGAAAAAGAGGAAAAGGGCAGCCATGTTGTTCATCAAGTCATCGGTCAAAAAGCTGATTTAATGTTTATGTTGCTACGACCAACAGTCGAAGAACTAATAAAAATGGAAAATGATCTTAATAAATCAGCGATGGGCGAGTTTCTCATTCCAACACATTCCCATTTTTCTGTGATAGAGCTCTCTAAATATCAGCCACAAAAAGATGGAGTTGATCCTGAAACGTTACCAGAAACACAAGCAAGATTAAAACCAACTTTACCTAAATGGGAATATATGTCCTTTTATCCTATGAGTCGTCGTCGAGAAGGTGATGATAATTGGTACACATTAGAAAAAGGTGCACGTGGAAAATTATTGTATGAACATAGTTTAACAGGGAGAAAATATGCTGGAAAAGTAAAGCAG
>JAPFCO010000404.1 GCA_026169505.1 Pseudogracilibacillus sp. | reverse complement strand
TAAATATATATAATCATTATCCCCTTCAGGATTATAATATACTACCCCGATGTAAATTTCTTCATCATTTATAAATGCAAATTCCGATACTTCATAATCCGTTCCTTTATTATCATAATATTTAATGTTTTCATAATCCACTCCTAAGGATTCCTTTAGTTCCTCTTCTGTTATACTTTCCTCCCTAAAAGACAAACCATCTAATACTTTCTTACCTTCCTCAAACTCTATATCACCTAAATCTATTATTGTCTCATATTCATCTGTATCATTTATATTTTGTATATAACTCGTAGCACCAGAATCATTCATCCCTATCTTACCTAATAAACCATTACTTAACTCATAATCTTCTTCTAATACGTCTTCTAATTCATCTAGTGAACCAGCAACTCTAGTAATGACTTCAATGTTCTCCTCGTCTTCTTCGATGAATGACTCCTGGCGATATTCATCAAAGAAATCTATCGATAAATAATACCCACCCTCTTTAAGTAGCCAATCATTATTCTTATTTGACTCCTTCAAAATACGCTCTACTAAATCCTTCTCAGTTGTTTCATCCCCTTCTTCATTAATTGAATCATTACTAGTTTTAACCTTGTCATCTTCAATCACATCATCATTCGTACAGCCTGCTAGAACAAACAGGATCAAAATCAAAAACATTACTAAACTAAACCTACTAATTTTCTCCAACATTTCTTCCTCCTAAAATTAAGGTGTGCGCATATCAAACCAACTAACCTACTAAATTATTTTTAGGTTAGTTTAGTCAATTTCATAATACTGATTTATCGCTACACTACTACCAACTGTAGTTGAGTTAAATCGTTCCCAACTACAGGTGGCAGCGACGTAGCTAGTTTAGGTAATTATGAAATTGACTCAGTTGAATAATATTTTACCATAAATTTATAAAAACAAGACATTTTATCCTGTAGAATTATCGATGTTGTTTTTGAAAAAATTTACTTTGAACTAGGGGATGAGTGAATCCATTTAAAATAATCATGGAATGACAAAAACGACCATAAAATGTGGTCGTTTCTTCATAAGTTATGTAATTCGGGGGTATAGGGAAATGTTTTATATTATAAAGATTAAGTATATCTAATCCACCGTAATCATTTATATCAACATACTTCAAAATCATTACGGTCATAAGAATGTACCACTTCTGACATCTATTTTACTAGTGATTGCCACAAAGCTTACCACCTGTTGCCCTAGAAAAAACGCACCATTATATTAAAGTGGACTAATTCATAGCCTCCAATCTATTTACTAAGAATTTTACTTACTCATCTGAAGTACCCAGTGTCATTCCACCGTCTACCACAATTTCTGTACCCGTACAATACGAGCTTTCATCAGATGCAAGGAATGCTACAGCTCGAGCAATTTCAATTGGTTGTCCGATACGTCCTAAAGGTACTGAATCGTAATAAGCAGGAGCCTGTTTACCTTGAGTAGCCATTGTT
Source organism: Pseudogracilibacillus sp. (assembly GCA_026169505.1). GTDB lineage: Bacteria > Bacillota > Bacilli > Bacillales > Amphibacillaceae > Pseudogracilibacillus. The sequence continues at coordinate 15,062 of JAPFCO010000404.1, read as the reverse complement.
GTTTCCACCCCACCTGGATGGATCATATTTACTCGAATTCCTTTTGGTCCTAATTCAATAGCCGCAGCTTTGGACATTGCAACCACAGATGCTTTTGTCGCAGCGTAAACGGAGGATTGGCTAATTGGAGCAAACGCAGAAATGGATACATTATTTATAATCGATCCTTTTTGCTGCTTTTCCATTTGTGGAATAACTGCTTGCATCCCCATAAAAACTCCAAGTTGATTGATATTAATCAGCTGTTGATAATCATCTACGGTTGTCTCTGTAAATAGTTTTCGTTTTAGAACTCCAGCATTATTCACTAACGCATCAAGCTTACCGAATTTATTTATGACCTTATCAACCGCAGATTTCCACTCTAATTCTTTTGTTACATCTAACTGAACTGGAATAGCGTGATTCTCTCCAATCATTCTAGCCACTAGATTAGCCTCATTATAGTTTCGGGCTCCAATCGCTACTTTAGCTCCCAATGTAGCAAAGTGCTGAGCAATAGCTTTTCCCTGTCCTCGATTAGCCCCAGTAACAAGAATGACATGATTGTTTAAACTCGACATATACTTACCCCTTTTTTTAATCGTCATAAAGCTCTGATTTCACCTAAACATTAGATGATACAGATCCCTGCTTACTAAGTTTTTAGCAGTTCACATTATTTATACTCTATGTTTCCTCCACTAACCTTCCAGTTAGTTTAAATGAAATTGTTCGCAATCTCTTTTTAGACAAATATTAGTTTTACTATAATTACCTTCTGGAAATTGTAGACCCATTTAAGTGATAATTAAGAAAGATAAAAAGTCTCTTAAACTCTACTATACCAGTGTTTTTGGATGATTATTATTTTTGAAGTTTTAATAATTAGATCTTCCATTAATAAACAGACGTCTACCAACACTATTCTGCATTGTCATGTGCTTCCATTAGTTCTACATAACGTTGTAATTCGTGCTTCTCATAATCTGCAATAAACTGTACAAATGGAGTATAATCTCCTTCCACTGCTGCAATATCTAATACTTCGTAATATGTAAAGCGCTGTTCACTTTCAATAATAATAGGTAGATATCCCGATTTTATTAATTCTAGATTCATCAGTAATCGAGCAGTACGGCCATTTCCATCAACAAAAGGATGTATATTCACAAATTTACTGTGTAACATAGTAGCTTTCTCAAGAGGATGTAATTTAGTTTTTTTGTTATACCATACCATAAGATTCTCCATCAACTGTGGAACTTCTATATAGCTAGGCGGTGTATGACTTGCTTCAGATATGATCACATCATGTTTTCTATACGTACCTGCATTTGATTGATCGATCCCATGTAAAATGATTGCATGAAGCTCTTTTATCAATATTTCTGATAAAACATCCTTATTTTTTACAATCTCTTCCGTTAAAATAATCGCTTGTTTATGATTAATAGCTTCCAAATGTTCACGCATTGATTTTCCTACTATCGTTATTCCATCTTCTAAAATCGCCTTTGTTTCATGTATTGTTAACGTATTTCCTTCAATAGCATTAGAATGGAAGGTACTTTTCACAAGAAAGTCCTTCCTTAAATTTTTTACCAATTCACTAGGAAGTGGACGTTGTACATGTACCTTTTCTTTTAACTGTGTTAATTCTCCTAAAATTGCTTGAATATTACCTTGCATCAGATATCACCTACTTTTCCTGTATTATCTTTTAAAATACTCTTCTTTAAAATCTAGGAATGCTTTGATTTTCTCTGCTAAATTATCATCAAGAACATTTGTAAGCTCTTTTTTCACTTTTTCTTAACGCACAAATTAGCCTTCGTCCAATTTAATTATAACAGAATAGAAGGTTATTCCGATCACCTCAATTTAATCGGCAACCTTCTATTCATATTCCAGTTCTATACTTTCAAATCAAATTGTTCCGTTAATTTTATAATACACATCATGACTACGTTTTAGACACCGTTCAATAATATAATGGTTGTTTTATTTAAAAGGAAAGGTTTCAAAGACTGTCGCGGATAAGATAGCCTTTGGGGAATGAGAGAAATTTAATCAACATCAAATTGGCCAAACGTCTAAAGATGAATTTGACCGATTTATTGAAAACAATAATCTAAAGAAATAATTAGTCCGTTAACTTAACTGAACCGCCCACAAACAAATAATATTATTGTAAAAAGACAGCACCTCACTATTTTGAAAAAGGTGCTGCTAGTCCATTGAATGCTTGGTTCTTTACATGAATTTACGTTCGCAATAATTTTCGGATTTTGTTAAATCCATCATACCTTTGCCTATTTTTACATCCTTTATTAATTATGAAATACGAACCCTGATTGTTTCAGTAAAGCCACGATAATTTATAACCTCTTCTTTCCTAATTCCTTACTACAGGAATCCACATCTCACCATAGACAATCCCGCTTTCTTCGCTCATCACAACGGCTGTATTTGGACCGCCAACATAAGCAACATGACTTGCTGCTGGTAATGCCTCACCAAACGCAATCCCAGTAAGTGTATTACTCAACTCTTCGTCTGTATTTGCTTCTCCTTTAACAACGAGGTATTCTCCTTTAGGAAATTGGATTACTCTAGATGCTTCTGATAAGTTTTCCTCTGTCATTACCCCAGCATAATGCATCATCTTGTTATTCACCGCTTCATTCACGATAAAAAGGTAATCATTAGTGGCAATAGATTTTAACTTGTCTAGTCTGCCATCTTCGTTAATCTCCTGCCAAAAAAGTGCCTTTTCCTTGTTGATTCCAGTGTAATCTGTGTAATCACTTTTGAGCTCAACCCCAATACCTAATACGATAAAACTGTCCTTTTCTTCTAACGTATAATTTGCCATTTCTAAATTTCCTCCTCTTGGAATGATATAAATTGTTTGTTTTATTCCTTACAATGTTATAATAACCCTAAATCATGTCAAAAGATGATACTGTTTGGGAGGGCACTATGAAAAAAGTTAAGCGAATTAATACAATCATGCGATACATCAACAACCGCGCTCATTTTACAATTTCTGAAATCATGCAAGAATTCAACATATCACGTTCAACAGCTATTCGAGATATCCGAGAAATTGAAGCTATGGGAATGCCATTAGTAGCTGAGGTTGGAAGAGATGGAGGTTATTCTGTCATGAACAACTCTGTCTTACCTGCTGTTCGCTTTACCGATAGTGAGATTAAAGCACTTTTCATTGCCTTTATGGCAACAAGAAATCAACAACTTCCCTATTTAAAAAGTCGTCAATCTTTAGCTGAGAAATTACTAGGTCTCATCTCAGAAAATCAACAGGATGCACTCGTTTTTTTAACCCAAACCCTTATATTTGAAGGAACTAATCCAAATAATCCTGATTTGCTTGATTTGTCCGACCTACCTGATCCAATGTTAGAAAAACTTATCCAAACCCTTCTCTTGGATAGCTATTTGTGGATTACTATGAAAGAAAACGAGGAATTAAAATCTTATCCTGTATATCTTCTGTACCTTTATCATGAGAAAGGATCCTGGTTAATGGAAGGCTTTAATTTAGACAATGAAAAGAAACAAACATTCCCAATTCACAACCTTACTAATGTCAAACCATACACTGTGAAAAAGAGATTGACCAGAAAGGAAATTTTAGAAACGCTAAGTGAACATGAAGATGAAATTAATCTTATGTTAGAACTTGGCCTTAAGGCAATTGCTCAATTCAAAAAATACCATCCTTTAAAAATTTCCATTTCCTATACGAACCCTTACCAGACAACAGCCATACTAAAGACATTCATCGATGTTACTAACTCAGAAGAAATAATTGAAATAACTAATTGGTTGTTATTCTTAGGAGATGATATTAGAGTTCGCGAAATGCCTAAAGAAATCTTGGAAAAACTAGAAGAAAGATTATCATTATATTGCCCATAAGAAAGGTTGTTAAACCTTATTAGATATACAACAATGAATCATCCTACAAATGCTGATAAACAAAAAGGGGAAAATGTGGTACATACAGATTATTTATAGTAATTTATGAAAACATTTGTATATCCCAATACAAAAAAACAATATTATTCTCTGTTGTAAAACAGAAAAGACATTGCTTCTTTTAAATTAATCTTATGGATTCTTTAATGTAGCATCGTGGTGACCACAATTCCGAAAGATAATTGTGTCTGGTTTAATAAACTAGCTAGGGCCTTCTCCCTCTTGCCTAGTTACCTTTACAACTGCAAAATAACCTTCGTATAATCTTTAAAATCATCGATATGCTTTTCTAAAATTGCCTCTAAAACATCAATATCTAATGCCTGGTAATCATGCACTGCAATATTTCGGAATCCAACCATGTTCATTAAACTCTTAGCTAAGCTGGCCTCAATAATTTTAGCCTCTTGTAATAATTGAAATGCTTCACGGCTTGTTCTTGGCACACCAAGCCTACGCCCGCTCACAATGTGCATAGCTAAATCAATACTCGCTTCACAGGCACGCTGAATATTTAGTATGATACTGTCTTGCTTTGTATGGTCAGTTAAATTTTCAGGATTTCCTTCGTACACTTCATGAATTCGTTTTATACACCGTTCAATAGTAGTAGTTTTATTTAAAATGACATCATTCATCTCCGAATACACTTCCTCTTTCTTTAATCGCATCAATGATCGGTGCACGTTGCTCACTTAACGTAGCGTACATACTATAGGCACGCATTATCTGACGTGTTAATTCATTTTCGTCTTGGATATAAATCGGTATTCCTTGCTCAAAAATCTGCATAGTAAACACTGTATCTATTTGTTTAATATCTACTAAATCAACCTCTCGCATTGCTAGTTCTGCAAGCTCTGCGGCAAATATAAAACGTTCATAAGATGATAGCTGCTTGTCGCTAAAATAAGCAAGATCAATATCGCTTTCGGCATGGATAGTCCCTTTTGCAAATGACCCAAATAATAAAATGAAAGCTGGATCTAGCTCTAGTATAATTTTATCGACTAGGTTGTTTTTCATTTCTTTCGTAAGCATGGTTATCACCGTCCTTATCTATAGTATAGAGTCTAGACCAGAAAAATGCACTTATACATATTACGGTAATCCTTATCACAAATGATGTAAATTAGATTCAGAGAATACGAAAAAGACTTACCTTATTTGTATCCAAAATAGTGACGTAGATCCATTAGAAGGAACCACTAAATAAATGGACAGAATACCAATATATCATTTCTGCCCTGTTTGCGCCAAGCAAGCAAACTAGCTTATCAACTACATATGATGGTGGGGATTGAATTGACCTTATTGGAGATACTTAATGTCCCTAATAAGGCAAAAAATAATCGGTTAATCCGTTTTCTGTGCAACGAGCATGTATAGCGATTCCGATGGGAAATATTTCTCCGTTATTTGGAAGCCTGCTTCTTTCATTTTTCGTTCCATTCCTTCCAGGTTAATTCTTGGTCCTTTATCAGCACTCCCTTTTGGTTCTATTTCCAGACAAATTAGATGGCCTTCTTTTTTCAGTACATTTCTCATTTGCTGTAACAGTGGTTCCAGCGGCTGAATTTCATGCAGTACCAAAGAAGCAATGATCATATCGATCGTGCCGTCTGGTGAAGATAGTTCCTCCATACTTCCTTGTATAGGGACAATATTCGTAAGCTGTTCCTTCAAGGCCTTCTCTTTTATTATTTCCAGCATCGCAGGATCGATATCTAGTGCATATACGTCGCCTGTCGTCCTCTTCGCCACCGGAATGGAAAAATAACCTGTTCCAGCACCAAAGTCCAAGATACTGTCCGTTTCTTTTAAAGGAATCATGTTCAGTAACTGTTCTGGCGAGAATTCCTTGCTGCGTTCGGGACTTTCTAAATACGATACTTTACTTTTGCTATGCTTACCATGTGAATGATGCATATATATCCTCCTTTTTTAGTAGCTGTTTATCCTAGTTAAATTTCTCTTCTGTTAGTGCTCCGTTCACAGACATGGCAGCCATACACCCTTCTGCCGCTGCAATAATCAATTGGGAAGGACCGGCAATTCGCGTATCTCCGCAAGCAAATACCCCTTCCGTTTCTGTGCGCTGCCAGCTGTCAGTTTCAATTCCGCCCTGCTCGTTTAATGTGTATTCGAGTGAGGATTTAAAAGAAGCTGCCTGTATCCATTCCGTAGTGATAAAGCCTCCCTCACGGAATACTGATGTTCCATCTTCAAATTGGATTCTTTCTAGCATTCCTTCTTCTCCGATGAATGTTGCAATCTTCTTTTCGTTTATACAGATGCCTTTGCTTTTGAGCAATTCTTGTTCTTCCGGCGAAATTACCTCTTTTCCATTGGTAAAAATAATTAAATCATTCGTCCAGTTGGACACCAGTTTTGCCAAATGGAATGCCTTATGATCATCTGCAACTACTGCTAGTGGACGATCTCTTAATTCCCAACCATCACAAAAAGGACAGTTGAACAGACTTTTACCATAAAAATCTTTGACTAGCGGGATATCTGGAAGAACTTCCTGAAAGCCGGTTGCAAGAATAATTTTTTTCGCGCTATATACTTTCCCATTTTCTGTCTCTACCTTGAATAGCCTGTTTTCTTTATTGATACGGTGCACCCGTTGCTTTTCAGTCCTCACATCAGGGTAGCTGGATAATTCCTCCTGAGCAATTCTTTTTAACTCTTGCGGGTTTATACCATCCCTTGTGATAAACCCGTGGGACTCGGAAGTCACCGTATTTCTCGGCTTGTTGTCATCGAACAGGATCGTTTTTCGTCTTGATCTTCCAAGTACTAAAGCAGCATTCAGTCCAGCTGGTCCACCGCCAATCACGGCACAGTCTAATATCATCTAATCTACTCCTTAAAAAATAAATTTAACTTTCTTTCTGTTTGGCTTTTGCTTGTTCCGCAATATCGTTCAAAAGCATTGATGCCAGTTCATCGTTCATATTTGTCTCTACTTGCTTCATCGTGCTCTCAATCAAGCAGCCTTCATGGTGAATGGAGCAGTCGAAAAGACTAGTATCTCCTTCAATTGCATGAATAACATCCAAAAAGGATATTTCATGTTTTGTTCTGGATATTTTATAGCCTCCCTTCGCACCTGGTGTTGACTTGATCAAACCAGCTTTCGTAAGTTTGGTTAATATCTTAGAAAGGTACGTCGGGGAAAGATGTTGCATTTCGGCTAATTCTTGCACACCCACCAATCCCTCCCTAGGCTGCAACATTAAATGGACCATTGTGTGTAGAGCGTAGTTTGTCGCATTTGAATACTTCATACATATTCTCCTTCCTTAAAGGTTATTACAGACTCTTAATATCCCTAATGCGAATAACTTTATCATTATACGTGAAAGAAGTCAACTTGGAGATTTATACATTTTTTCAGCTATTATACAAATAAGTTAGCCTATTATTTACAACATCATTCAAAACTTTAGTAAATAGTAAAGTTAATCCGATAAATGAGATTGTTTTGCCTTTTACAATTTTCTTTGCTGTCCATGAATTACTTCCCCCACAGATATCTGTTCGAATTATTATAAGCTGTTACATACCTCCAAAGAGCTCTTTAAAATGATACAATATAAAAAAGGGCTACTAGCCTAATGAGTTCTAACAATATGGGGTGAAAATATGTTTAAGTCAGTAGTTTTCTATACAAATAAATTGAGGTTGGTAAAACGATTTTATGTAAATGTATTAGGGTTAGATCTTAAAGGGTCTACTAGCGAACAATTCACTGTAAATGTAGGAGATTCGGATATGACATTTCAGCAATCGGAGGATCCCTCCTTTTATCATTTTGCAATCAACATTCCAGGGAATCAGTTTGTTATTATGAAGGAATGGATAAAAGACAGGTTGACATTGATCCGAAGCAAGGGAGTTACGGAAACCTATTATCAAAGTCTAGGCGGAGATTCCATCTACTTTGCAGATCCTGCAGGAAATCTCGTCGAGTTAATCGCTCGTAGGAATCGAGACCTTTTCGGGTCATTGTCGAAAGGAGCATTTTTAGATATAAGTGAAGTCGGGATCACAACACCTTATGTTTATGAGGTTGGAGAAGAACTGCAGGACATCGGGCTTCCACTCCGGCTAGGGACAGAAATAAACACGGAGGGAATAAACTACCTTGGAAGAGATGGTTCCTACATCGTTCTTGTACCACCAAAATGGGAATGGGAATTCTCAAAACAGAAGGCTGAGACGCATCCGCTTAAAATTACATTTACAGACGGGCAGCATATTACGATAAATGGGGACGGAACACTCGTACATACTGAAAAGGAATAAACAGAAGAATAGGTGCCTCGCCCTTTTGCTTGGATACCTATCGCTCTCTACTTATTCATATGTCGATTAATTTTTTTAAAAAACGGAACGAGCAAGTGGATGGTAAAGCAAATCGTTCAAAACACGCACGTAATATTTCTATTTTTACCTTCCATCATTTAATATAGGATGATACACCATTAAATAAAAGAGCGCTTTTTTGGAGGAATTAAATGTATGTCTGAGGATAATATTACTCGATTACAAATAAATGATAAAGAAATTATTTTAATTGGTACGGCTCACGTATCGAAAGCAAGTGCAGAACAAGTAAAAGAAGTAATTGAAATCGAACAACCAGACGCTGTCTGTATAGAACTCGATGCCGAGCGTTATCAATCCATTAAGGACGGCAATAAATGGAAGGACATGGATATATTCAAAGTCATTAAAGAGAAAAAGGCATCACTGCTTTTAATGAATCTTGCTATTTCATCTTTCCAGAAGCGAATGGCGAAACAATTTGGAATTGAAGCTGGTCAGGAAATGATACAAGGAATCGAATCAGCAAAAGAAATGGATGCAGAACTTGTATTGGCGGATCGTAACATTCAAATCACCTTTTCACGGATTTGGGGATCGATTGGTTTGAAAGGCAAGTCAATGCTACTGATGCAAATTATTGCCGGTATCTTTAGTAAAGAAAGTATTTCAGAGGAAGAACTGGAAAAAATAAAGCAACAGGACACCATTAATGCTATGTTGCAGGAATTCACCGATCATTTTCCTAAATTAAAAAAGCCATTAATTGATGAGCGGGATCAATATTTGTCCCAGAAAATAAAAACAGCACCGGGAGATAAGATTGTTGCAGTGTTAGGGGCTGCCCATGTACCAGGCATTCAGAAGGAGATTCAAAAGGATCATGATTTAAAGCAGTTAACGACAAAACCGCCCAAATCCATCACACCAAAAGTAATTGGTTGGGCAATTCCAATTCTAATTATTGGAATCATTGCTTATACCTTTATTACCAATCCTACTGCAGGATGGCAACAGATGATGAGCTGGATTTTATGGAATGGTTCCTTGTCTGCGATTGGAACAATTATCGCCTTAGGACATCCATTAGCAATACTGACCGCCTTTATTGTAGCACCTTTCACCTCCTTAAATCCCCTTCTTTCGGCTGGTTTGTTTGCAGGATTTATCCAAGCTTACTTTTTGCGACCGACTGTAAGGGATTTTGAAAACCTTTCAGAGGATGTTTTTTCCGTAAAAGGCTTTTGGCATAATAAAGTTACTAGAGTACTACTTGTTGTCGTACTAGCCAATCTCGGAAGTGCTTTGGGAACATTTGCGGGCGGAGCAGATGTCATCCGTTTATTTTTTCAAAATTTATAAATCAAAAGGGTCAGATTGTACATAAAGGTAAATTTATTTATTTAAGTGTAAACCACTTTACATTAATAATAATAAGCGGAGAATTCGAATGATAAATTGAATGAACTTCTGCAATTTACTGATCGCGATACTCTTGAAAATACAGGAAGAGTTTCCAAAACTATTTCAGATAAGATAACCGTCAAGGAGTACAAATAACTTAACCGAAATCGAATAGAGAACAATCATCTAAAGTAATAAATTCTGAAGTCCGCACTCCTTATTAACTGGTCAGTTGAGCGATGTTTTATAATAAAACAATAATTAGGCTAATCTGGACATTGAAAGGTCGTTGATGAAGACTTTTATAAAGAGTAAAGGATATCGCATCTTACGTATGCGATATCCCTTCTTTATAGAAAGTTCAGTTCATAGAATATCTTTTAATAAACTGTGATAAATAAATCAGCCCTTTTTCTAATTGTTCGATAGAAGCGTAAGAATAGGATATGCGGAGGTGCTCAAAGTCATTTTTATCATACACATTTCCCGGATTTAATAAAATCCCTTCTCGAAGGGCTACATCAAATAGTTTTCGGATAGAAACTCCTGATTGCAATCTTAGCCAGATATAAAAGCCGCCTTTTGGTACACTCCAAGTTGCTATCTCAGAAAAGTACTTCTCTAAAATTTGAATCGTCAAATCCCTTCTGAAGCTTAATTCTACCTTTATTTCCTTTAGGAAATCCTCATATAAACCGCTACTAAGCCATTTATCTACAGCATATTGTGATAAGGAACTTGAACCATAATCTGTTTGCATTTTTATATCTGCCAAACGTTCTATGACAGGTTCAGGTCCAACTATCCATCCAATTCGTAAACCGGGGCTCAAAGTTTTTGATACGCTTCCTATATACAGGACATTCCCTTCTTTGTCATTGGCTTTCAAAGGCTTTGGTGGAGGATTTTCAAACCATAGATCACCATAGACATCATCCTCGATAATAGGGAGAGACTCCTTTTGACAAACTTCAATCAATGCCATTCGTCTTCTTTCAGACATTAATGTGCCTGTCGGATTGTGAAAAGTAGGTATTGTATAGAGTAAAGACGCATGATGTTGTCGTTTTATACGTCCAATTGAATCGCATTTAATCCCATCATAATCTAATGGAATACCAAATAAATTCATTCCAGCAGATTGGAATACGTGAACTGAGTTTAAATAGGAAGGTGTTTCATGAAGGATAGTTGATCCTCTTCTTAATAGTCCAATTGATATCAATTGCAGTGCTTGGAGTCCTCCTGAAACTATTAAAATTGATGCTGGTGATGCTTCAATTCCTTTTGATTGTAAATATTCACTAACCGTCTTTCGTAAAGATAGACTTCCTTTAGGCTCCATGTATCCAAGTGATAAGGATTGTTCATTATCTAGTTGTAATATCTTCCCCATTTTATCATTGGGTAACAAATCTGGTGAAAGTTCCCCGGTTCCAAGCCTAATCATAGTAGGGTCTGTTTCTGCTTTATTTATTTCTTTGATTATCGTTATATTTGGTTTATGAATACCGGATTTTACATAACTAATCCAATCTGGAGGAGGAGTTGACGCAAGGAGACTCCATGTATTATTAATTACCTTTGTTCCGCTTCCAACCTTAGATTCGATTAGCCCATCGGCTGCCAATTCCTCAAGCGCTATTACGATAGTACTACGATTCACTTGAAATAATTTTGCTAAGCTTCTTTGCGGAGGTATGTTAGTACCTATTGTCCATTCCCCATTCATTATTTTCTTTTTCATATAGTCAGAGATTTGCTGATGCAAAGGAATTGATGACGCTTTTTGAGGTTTCCATTCTATTTCAGACATAGCCCATCTCCATTCTTTTCTTTTATTATAACAAAATGGTTGGATTAATTTCCATCCAATTGGTCGGAGACAGATTGCTTATTCTACGCTATTCTAAAGAGGAATAGGAGGAATCATTGTGGAACCGTTACTTCATGGAATCATATTGGCATTTGGGTTAATCTTACCTTTAGGAGTTCAGAATGTATTTGTGTTTAATCAAGGTGCTACACATAAAAAATTCACCAATGCTTTACCAGCAATTATAACAGCAGGTGTTTGTGATGCAATACTGATTTATTTAGCTGTGGCCGGAGTATCCATTATTGTTTTTAGTTTTGAGTGGTTAAAGATTTTGTTATTTTTAATCGGATTCTTTTTCTTAGCTTATATGGGCTGGATTATATGGAAAGACACACCTGAAGTAAGCGCTAATCAAGGTAAAAAGTGGTTTTCAACGCGACGTCAAATTACATTTGCTGCTTCTGTGTCCTTACTGAATCCTCATGCTATTATGGATACAATTGGAGTGATTGGAACTAGTTCATTAGCTTATACGGGATATGATAAATGGGCGTTTACCGTGACTTGTATCGTGGTATCTTGGATTTGGTTCTTTTCTTTAGCAATTACTGGATGGAAGATTGGTCAAACTGATAAAAACGGGAAGTTCTTAAAACGTATGAATCAAGTTTCAGCAATTATTATCTGGGTTATGGCTATTTATATGGGATATCAACTGTATTTATTATTTAAAGAATACAATCTTTAAGGTGAGCCTTATTATAAATAGGAAATGGTATAACAAAAGCTCGAACTAGTAATTCAAAGGGAAATAGTACCGTTGTACCATACATTACTTAAAGTAGCCTTCAAACTCCTTTGTTGTTTGAAGGTCTACGATTTACATACGAAATAATGTCTTGATTGACTCATATTTTTTGCGATCTGTATTTGCTACTATCGCTTCTTGGTAATTATCGAGTGAAAACTCATGTGTAACTAGTTGTTCTAGCGGATAATCTTTATGTTGTTGCATGAGGTCAAGAAGTAGTTTCTGAGTAGATATTTCTTTTTCTTGCCACACTTCTCTTTTGGAATATGCATGTGTACCTAATACAGATAATTCATTTGCCCAGATAAAAGTCCAATCTAAGTTTTTAATTTCTCCGGCACAACCTACTAATGTTATCTTTCCTCGTCCACGTGTCATGCTCAGAGCATCATTTAGACTTTCTTTGCTACCAATACAATCATAAACAGCATCAAAACCACCAACGAAAACACTTCTTCCAAGCATAGGCTTATGTTTTGTCGTATTAGGAATTTGTAAGATTGTATCCTCCAGTTCCCCTAAGCTTGTTACTCCCTGATCAACACCTAATCTCATCCCCATTTCCTTTTGATAGGCTAAGAGACTTAGTTGTGTAATATGACAGTCTATTTCGAGCAGGCGCAGTGCAGCAATAACAGTATAAGCAATCATCCCACCACCTATGACAAGCACATGCTCACCTTTTTTTGGGGGGTGTCGAAGTACAGCATGCAATCCTACGCTTAATGGTTCAAACATTGCTGCAACCTTATCTGATACCGTATCGGGTACTGGGATGATCATTGATTCATGAGCAACAAATGATTCACCCCAAGTCCCTGGTAACTCTTTACAAAATCCAAGAATCATGCCGGGACCAAATGTACCTGTTCCACCTTTATTGCTACAAAGGCTATGTAACCCTTCCTTGCAAGCCGGACAAAGATGTTCCATGCCACGGACATGACAATTAATATATGGATCTATCGTAATTCGCTGTCCAACATCTACATCTTTCACATTGTCCCCTACTTTGGCTACTATGCCGACGACTTCATGCCCTAACACGGATGGAAATGAATTAAATGGGGTGAGTGCTGGGGAGGTTTTATAAAATATTGCTCCCATATCTGAACCACACACACCTGAGTAAATTGGTTTTACTCTTACCCAATTTTCATTTGGTAGTTGGGGCTCTTCTATATGTCTCAGCGCTAAGGCAGAAGGTTTCCCATAATACATGGAAGGAATTCTTTTACCAAGAGCCTTCGCTGCAATATATTTCGGAATCGAAAAATTGTAAACTATCGCTTTCATGATGGATCACTTTTAGGTCTCTTAATCTGACCAAATGCTACTTTCTTATGCATAAAGGAAGGTTTTGTTCCTATGGCAAGGAGACTTGGTGTTAGCTCAGAACTCGGAAAGAACTGTGGTATCTTTGGATTTCTTTCACTAGGATCAGCCATCATTTTCTCCTGTACGACGGAATTGTATTGTCTCGAAGTATCTTCTAACGTATTTCCATTTAGGACAACTTCAAATTTCGTATGTTTTGCATATTTCTTTAGGCCTGGGATGCGACTTTCCTCTGGTACAAGACATTCGGCTGCAATAACATTTTCACTACTTACCCAGATACCTGAATCTGTATGAACTACAAGTGAATGGTTCCCCTGAGAATGACCTGGGGTCCACATGAGTGCCACTCCAGGGCCTAAAAGCACATCACCGTTCGTAAATATGATTCGGTCCATTGGGATATCATTATATACCTCTGGTTGATACCACACGCGCTGTAATGGGTGTAGACACGGTAATATATCCCACTCCTTTTGTTGCACAATAAGCTTTGCATTAGGAAAATAAGGCTTTACAGGCTCATTGGGACTGAGATCTTTTTGAGGTTTTGTCGTACCTAACCAACGACGGAGATCTTGTGTATGTAAATGATCATATGTAATAAAATCTATATCTTCTGGTTGGAGTCCAACTCCTTCTAAGTAACCTTCCACTGTCCCATATGTTTTTGATAAAATAGTTTTACCGAGAAATTCCCCATATTTCTCCATCAAAGCAGTATAAAAAGGGGTACCTTCAGCTAATTCTGTTTCAGTTGGTTCATTTAATAATGTCCAGGTACGTCCCTCAGCCTCCCATTGGACGATAAACATGCGATTGGTGAACCAAATAAATGGTACAGGGCTTTTTCCTGCACGCCATAGCCCATATCTTTTAGGATAAGGTATTTTAATTAAATCGAACGAATGAAAAGCTGTTACCTTACCATTTCCTTTAAACCAATGTTTAAATGCAGGAATAACTTCTTTTATTTTTTGTAATTGTCTCCCAGGATTAGCGTCATAATGTGCCTCTTCAAAATGCTCTATCTGTTGGAAATTCATTTGTGCTACTACGTCATCATTCACTTTCATTCTATTACCTCCCTCAATTTTTATATATTTAATTTGAATACAAGTGTAAATAACCTTTCCAAATATTCTGATTATATTATACAAGAATCTTTCTTTCATGTATATTTAATTATAATAATGTTTAGTTAAGTTTCACTAATAGATAGGGGGTATCCAAATGAATTTTGAACAACTAAAATATATCCTTGAAGTAGCGAAGACAGGATCACTCACAAGTGCATCGCAAAAGTTATTTATTACACAGTCAGCTATTAGTCAATCCATTACAAATTTGGAAGCGGAATTAGGT
>JAPFCO010000028.1 GCA_026169505.1 Pseudogracilibacillus sp. | reverse complement strand
CCTGTAATCGGCTTGGATGTTGCTAAAGGCGAAAGCCAAGTTCAAGCTTTTTTGCAAAGGAAACAGACGTATAGAGAAAGCTCTTAATTTACATCTTTTAACTAGACAGAACAGTGCTTTAACAGACAGTTATGTTCAGATAAAACTTCAATTTCAAGTGGCTTTGGATCAAGTATTCCCTGAATATCATAATGTTTTTAGTGATTTATATGGGAAATTATCATTAAACAATTTATTGAATTATCCTACTGCTTAGACGTTCACAAAGTCGCTGATGAGAAGTTAGCCGAAGAGATGCGTCAATTTGGAGCTAGACGCTCTCATGCATGGTTTTTAGATAAAGCACAGCAATTAAAAGAAGCTGCAAGACGTAATCCATTTCAATCTCAAATTAGCTATGGGCAACTTGTCAGCTTGCGTATGTACATTCAGATGCTCTTTCAATATCAAGAGCATTTATCAAAGTTATTAAGAGAAATAAATGCGCTTTCAAAGTCTTTTGAAGAATACAGATTAATCCAATCCGTACCCGGTATCGGAGATAAGATTGCTGCAACAATCATCTCTGAAATCGGTGATATCAATCAGTTTGAGAACCCTAAAAAGGTAGTAGCCTATGCAGGATTGGATCCATCTGTTTTTGAATCAGGTAAATTTAAAGCCACCATCAATCGAATCACGAAAAGAGGTTCATCGAGATTAAGACAAACGCTTTACACGGCTGTTCAATGTGGTTTGGCCAAAGGACGAAATAAAAAACTAATTGCTTTTTATGAACGTAAAAGAAACGAAGGCAAACCACACAAGGTAGCTATTATTGCTTGTGCGAACAAGCTTGTTCACTGGCTTTATGCCATGCTAAAACGTCAAGAAGTCTTTATAGACCAAGTGTAATCAACTTTATTACCTTATGTTTTTTTCCTTTAAAGTAAAAGGCTTATTTAGTGTGTTCAATAATAGTGTAACATGCTTTAAAAGACTTTTTAAGTCTTAATTATTGACAGCTATTAGCTGGTATTGTTGTAGGACTCATTTAATTTATCTTTATTTTAACCTAATTTTTATATCAGGATTATCAGTGTCTATACTCTTGATTTTCTGTAACAGATATTTATGCATGTCAATCATAACAGTATCAGAAATAACAGCTAAAAAGGGGACCCGTATAAAAGAAAAGCAGCAAAACATTTCAAGCTTTTTTCGTTGCTCTTCTTATCTCTTTATTAACATATTTAAAATATACAAAGCGAGGCAATTGCGACTATAACCACTTACTTTCTTCAATTATAATTTACAATTGCGTCAATCCTGCTTGGTTATTCCACTGTCGTTACTTTTATGTTGTGAGTTCTCCATTAAATGTTGTTTTTTGTCACTGTTAATTGTTCATCATTAGCGGATAACCATTTTTGTTGAATCAATTGTATAATCGCTTCTTGTACCTCTTTTTCTGGGTGCCCAGTAAGATCTTTTAGAAAAGTTAAATAAGATGACTTGTATTGGTTGTTTTCATATTGAATGATAGTCAAAAGTTTTTGTTCCAAATCGGTTAGTGTTTGAAACTCTTTTACCTCATGTTTACTCTCTTCTATTTCATTCTTGGGTGCCACCAACATCTTATCTGATTCATTTTTATACATTTTAAGCACTTGTTTAATGAATCCTGCCCTAGTTGAGCCATTTTCATCAATAAAGTCAATAATATCTTTATCTTTCTCGGGGTCAAACCTTATCTCAATTCTGATTTTTTCATTAGACAATCTATACCCTCCAATATTATTCAACATCGATTGTTCGATTAAAGCGCCCGTTTATTTAACTTCTAAGGAAAAAACATAGAAAGCATCACCGTGAGATAAATCTTCATCTTCTTCATCCATCCACCAGACACCATAACTATAAAAATAAGTACCTTTTTCATTTGGAGCCGTGAACTGATTATCGTTTATTTCAATTTCCATTTCATCATCATTCTCTATCTGTAAAAGATGTATTTTATTAGGTTTTGGTGTGTAATCCATATTCAATTTGATTTCCTCACCAGCCTTAATTTGTATAGGTTCTTTATCTTTCAATAAATCTACTGGACCAGCAGTGTCGACGCATTCCGATTCTCCTTGTGAAATATCCCAACAATATGACCCCAATATAGTTTCATATGTTTCGCTATCAATCTCAATACTCACATTCGGGGGGGTGTCACCAGATAAACCTTTATTTCCATCTGTATTTTGGGTAATTGGATTAATACAACCACTTAATATAAAAACTAATAATAAAACAAAGACGACAACAAACCTTTTCACTTTTTTTCTCCCCTTTTTATAAAATTAGACGTTAATTCTTATAAAATGTTTCATAAAATTATTCCACATAATGGTCCGTTTGTTGAATACCATCATTTTAACATAATCCAACTTTTCAAGTAATTTAAATTCAATCCTTTACTAGAAAATAACATATACACCTAAAGAAATGTGTAATTTTGTAATTTCATCTCGCAAACGTTGTTAAAACAACAAATAAGGGAATTACAAGTTGTCATTTATCTTGTAATTCCCTTACATTTTATTTGTGATTTTTTCTAGTAAAGTATTTTTGTCATTTATTTTGTAATTGCTAAAACCCTTGATACTAATACACTTACAATACATAAATTACATAATTACACAATTACTTCTACTAACACTATTAATCAGCTAGATTTTATAGAAAAATCAAATCCCTGTTTTTCTATAAAACTTTGATTCACTTGTACAACCCTAAAAGATTGTCCCCTATGAGTAATCGACTTATAATCAACTGTTTTCCTGTTTTGATTATGGCTAATAGTTAGTCCATTATTCTTCCATGCTTCTCTAATTTGTATTTGATCTTCTTTTAACTTCCTTTTCAAGAAATTTATCGTAAGAAACAAACCATTTTTATTATATATGGCATGAATCCCACTGACTAGTTCGTAGTCCTGATAGATATTGTTTCTATTTGCATCTAGCTCTTCCAATATTTCAATTAATACATTTTTCGCACGATCCACATGATTATTATCGGAACAAATCATTAAGAAGAGATCTTCTAAATCACAAACTGGAATTGATATACCTTCTTCTTGAAATAAATCGTTCATAACTTCTGCTATGAAGACGACAAACGCATAATGTAAAGCAATTCTACGCATCACATCATTGTTTAAGGCTGATTCTTGATATAACCGTGCCAATTTCTTGAAACGACCTTTAAATTGATTGGCATGCCGTTTCCATCGTTTAATAAATTCAATCCCAATGCTACCATAAAATCTTTCGATGTTTTGATTCATCAAAGTAAAGTAATCTTGATTCTTATTTACAAATTTAAAGTTAGTTATAGGGATAACACGTGCTGCACTCCCTTGCGAATTGGTATATTCTAATATATTATTTTCGCCCGTAGTGATGAATACAGATTGCCAGGAACTTGTTCCTCTGCTTCCTTCTAAACTGCCCCTCATTTTCCCAGTTCCATTAGCGAACATGTAAATAATCTGTTGTAACGCTCTTGGATCGTGCGCTGTATTTGTGTCATCTAAAATTAACGGGTATGCATTTAGAAATGCAGCCATACGTTCAATGGCTATTGGAGTTGTTAACATCGAACTGATATATTTACTAGGTTGCCCCCATACACTTGCACATGCTTTCTGTACAGTTGTTTTACCTTTTGATGATATACCTGAAACATCGACCACTATTGGTGTTAAGTCATATTCTTTGAATAATATAGAAGCAAATGACGATATGACTGGAAATAACGCTTTAGGATTATCATATAAGGGATCTAGTACATTTTCTATCCATTCTTCTATACTACCACTGCATTGAATTGCATTTAAACGTTGCAACTCTCCATCATCTGGAGGAACAATTCGATACTTTGACTCTAATAAAGGATGTATAAATGTTTCTCCTACATATCCTAAATGACTTACCACGAGCGAACGTTCCAATTTGTTTTTTTCTAGAAAAAGATCAAAGTACTCGATTAGATACCGAGCATTTCGATCATTACAACTCAATCCCCTATTTGCTAGCAAAATCACTTCACGCTTCGTTGCTAAGGCAGTAGCAGGAACAACTTCATCATATGTTTTTCCATCATTAAACCATTTGAGTTCATACTGTACGTTATTCTTTTCAACATCATCGAAACATTTAGTAATGTATGGTGCTTGCCTACTAATAAATTCAACTTCTCCATTTTTTATATTTTCCCTATAGAGTTTGTTGTCATCTACAAAGAAAGGGCTTGGTATTCCAAAGCCCTTTACTTCTTCATAAAATTTATTGTATTTATTCATTTTGCAACCCTCTTAAGTGATTGCGAATAATCGATATTTAATATAGAATAAAAGTGTAAGATTCTATTCTGCCCTGTTAACTCATTGCCGTGAGTTACGGGGCTTATTTTATTTTTAGTCATCTTTTCTCAACCCCTTCTTTGATATTTAAGGACGTCTCCCCCATTAACCTTAACTTCTTCATAATAGCGATCTAAATATAAATCCAACTCTTTTTTATGGAAAATGTAGTGTTTACCTTTCCTTAGTATAGGAAAGTCAGGATCACCTAGAAAAACTTTTGTTATCGTTGGCCAAGACATTCCTACGTATTCTTCTAACTGTCTTGTATTCATAAAGTACAGTTTCTCTTCTAATTGAAATGCTTCAATATGTTCTTCAACTAGCTCCGTAATCATTTCTCCTAATACTTCTTCATTGATCTCCATTAGTTTCATTTTTTCACCTCCTATTGTCATTCATCGAATATTGTCTAATACTAGCAAAATAGAATGACCAAATTAAATATCATTCTACAATACATATATTCATATTACAACAGGTAAGTTATTTATCAGGAAACATATTTATATGATTTAACTGATATTATTATACAATATCAGCAAGCTTATATTCACAACAAACCCATAAACTACAAGTAGTTTTGTAGTTCCTATAAAAAACAGTAATTAATTATGTTTCATGTAAGAATAACATTGACACTCACTTTCACATGATGTAATATGAATTCAATATTTAAAATAATTCTATCAAAAAGGAGGGATGCAATGAATTCCCTAGGGAAAATTGTTCGGAATAAAAGATTAGAGATGAATCTAACATTGGATCAATTAGCTACATTGATTGATTCTACCAAATCATATTTATCTCGGATAGAAAATAACCACGTAGAACAACCAGGAACAGATCTTTTAAAAAGACTATCCAAACAACTAGATATCAGCTATAACACATTGATAAAACATAGTGGATATATGGAAAAGGAAAAAATCGAACAGCGATCTAAAACTAGTGTTGAATCAATCATAAATGTTAGTAAAGGTTCTATTCTAATAAATGGGAAAAGACTAGAAGCTAAAGAACAAGAACGATTTATTAAAATGATTAAAATATTTTATAACTTCGATTAATCATCTAAAAGGAGGATGAGTTTAGTGGCATCTATAAAAAAAGAAGGTACATCATGGTATTTTGTTGTTTCAAACGGAGTAGATCCAGTTACATTCAAGCCAAGACAAATTAAGAAAAGAGGGTTTAATACAAAGGAAGAAGCAGAGTTAGCAGCTATGGAAGTAGAGTTGCAAATTAAAAAAGGCTTGTTTTTTAAAGGAGAGAACATGAAGTTCCAATTACTATATGATAATTGGATAGAAGAATATTCTTATACACGAAAGAAGAGTTCAATAAGAAATAGAAAAAAATCTGCAAAACACTTATTAAACGTTTGGCAAAATGTACCGATTAATAAAATTTCTAAACAAGGTTATAGAAAACATATGAATTCATTAATTTCTAACTATAAGTATAATACTAGAGAGGGTATTCATATTGTTGCGAAAATGATTTTTGATTACGCTGTGGACATGGAATACTTAAATGTAAATCCTACCGACAACTATGACATTCCAAAAGACAAAGTTGATTTGAATAAAAAGAAGGGGGGAGTTTTTCTAGAAAAGAGTGAATTGTATGAATTCCTGGATATTGCAAAGAAAGAAGGTCTAGAAAATGACTTTGAATTCTTTAGTTTTCTAGCATTCACTGGTACGAGAATAGGTGAATTGATGGGCCTTATGTGGAAAGATATAGATTACAAACATAATTCGATCTCTATTAATAAAACTATATATAATCCGAATAACAATAAACAAAAAGCTGAATTAAATACTACAAAAAACACACAGTCTACAAGGGAAATAAATATTAGTCCTTATTTAATTAACTTGTTAGCAACAATAAAAGACAGACAAGAAAACACAAAGCATAAAAATAAAGATGCATATAGAGATCAAGGGTTTGTGTTTACATGCAATCAAGGTTATCCAAGATCTTACAGACTTTATGCTAATCGGCTTGCTCGATTAATAAAAAAGATGGAAGGATTAAACAAGCATATTACATCACATTCATTTCGGCATACACATGCATCGTTGCTAATTGAAGCAAACGCACCAGTAATCTTTATAGCAGACAGATTAGGTCATTCATCTATGGAAACTACAGACAAAATTTATAGTCATTTAACAGAAGGAGTAAAAGAAATAGTTCTTCCCCAAGTTAATGAACTAACAGAAGGTTATTTTAAACAACAAAACTCTAATGATCATCTCTCACATGACGGCAATCATGACCAAAAGAATGACCATTAGAGTATATAAGTCCCCCGAAGGCTTGTCAGCACAGGCCTTCAGGAGGGGTTATTACATCATGCCCGGCATTCCGCCGCCCATGCCGCCCATGTCTGGCATTCCGCCACCCATGCCGCCGCCTTCTTCAGGAATGTCTGCAACTACAGTTTCAGTTGTTAAGAACATTGCTG
>JAPFCO010000427.1 GCA_026169505.1 Pseudogracilibacillus sp. | reverse complement strand
TGTAGCGTCGAAAGTCATGGTTAAATCCCAAACTTTCCCCTGTTGATGATGAAACAGAGTGAAACTCTGATTTATTATCAACAGGAGAACAAGCGTAGCGCGTTAGCAGAAACGTTATTTCGAGCTTAAACAGTTAATCCGAGAGAAGAACTAAATACGACAACTATATTGACAAACGCCGTCCCGCCACTTACATTTTTCCATGATGCACTAACAGATCTAATATATAATTGAGAGCTTCCCGCCAATTGCGCACATACCTACTCAATTAGAAGTGAAATTTAAGACTCTATTGGCGTAATTTTTATATCCGGATACTTTTCCGCCCACTCCGCTAAATCATAAACTTCAAAGTTTGAGATAATCTCCCTATCAGTAAGGCGTTCTTTCAATTTAAAGGGAAGTTGCTTCATAATTTTCAACTTTAATTGGCGGCGAATTTTTTTGTCCAAACTCGGACCTTCAATAATTAACACGTACACAATTGGAGATTCTTTTTCATTTCCTTTGTTCGCCCAAAATAAGAGAAGACTGTCGTAAAATTTTCGGGCGATGCTTTGATAAAAATCACCATGTTTAATCTTTTTCAACATCGCTTCTGGTTTGACTGCGTCTTTAATATTTGCATTTTTATACTCAATAAACAGAACATCTTTATTCGTTTCCGTTATGAAATCAACATCACTGAGCATCACACCAGTTGTTAAAGTATCCATTTCCCAAACGTATTCTAGGGTTGAAAAATCAAATTGATACTGTCCATTTTCTTCAATAAGGATCTTGTCATTTGAGTTAATCATCGAAATTCCCCTCAATTACCTCATCAAGAAGCTTTGCATCTGCATTTATAATCGGGTTGTTCGTTAATTCCCCAAAATACGTATTACTTTCCACCTTGACGCCACGCTCGGTTTTAAATAAGTGGTGATAAAGCACTTCGTCTGTATCGCTACGTTTTACCTCAAAATATTTCGCCAAGTTATAACTATGTGTCGCAATAAAAATTTGAACACCTTTTCGCTGTAACTCTAGCAAAACCTCGACTAAAACCGGCAATATTTCAGGGTTAATATTCGCTTCTGGTTCATCCCAAAACAGCACTGTCCCTTCTTCCAACAGACCATTTCTAATCAGCTTCCAAAGTAAGCCAAATTTCCGAAAACCTTCCGCCTCAATTGGAAACTCTACTTTATTGCCATTTGTCTTAACGACATAAAACTTGCCATTTTCATGTGTCACTTGTCCGTCAATTACCTTAGATAACTTTGTTAATAACGTCTCATTTAATGAAGAAACCTCCCGCGTTTCGGGTAACTCAGCATTTGTTAATATATCGACATACGTTTTATCAAAAGGAATTTCATACTTATTGTTCAAAGCTAAAAAACCTTTTGAATGAGAAAGCATTTCTTTTGCTGGAATGAAAATTGATTTTATTTTTGTTTGCTTACGATTATAAATAAAATTTTCGGGCATTGTTTTTGTGTTTTGGCGAATTGAATAAGACGCCTGTATATCTTTAACAAACTCTACATCCACAGTTGCTGCTTTAACCAAATCTTCCTTATCTTTCATTAAGTTTAATGCATCCACTGAAAAGTAAGGCTGTGCGACCTCATAGCCAGTTTTATTATTACTTCGTAAACCTTCACAAATTGCATACATAGATTTAAGTAAATGCGTTTTTCCTGTACCATTCGTACCAATTAGTACATTAACACCGTTCGCAAATGCCATTTCCAATTCCTCAAATACAGTAAAATTTCGAACATGTATTTTGTTGATCGCCACTTCTCCACTCCCCTTTTTGTAAAATAATGTTTGGGTATTTCTCATTGTTATTTTCTATCTATTCTACACTATAACCTGAAATAACACTGAAATCCCCACTTCTATACATTCCAGACATACAAATGGTACTATCAGGTGATAAGTGCTTGACACTTTTCACATATTTTAATTCAACTTGAGTATATAATCTAAAAAATGATTGATCGATTTCTCATTCCATTTTTCACTATGGACTGCACGATGACAATTTGCGCATAACATAATCAAATCGACTTCACTGGTTATTCTTTCACCGCTATATAAAGGTAAAATATGATGTGCTTCAATATAATCAATTCTATAGGTCCGTTTAAATGAAAAGCTACATGCTTCACAAAAAAGAGTACCGTGCTTTTCAAGAAATTTATTTTTTGCTAAATTTACTATTGTTAAATTTCGTTCAATTTAAAAATGAAGCCGTTGAAGTTTTGCCCCCTCAACAACTTCATTTCTAATTACCGATCCATCATTAAATTCTAACGTATCTAATTTACTAACCATCTCAGTGTATCGAATAAATGCCTGATGTAAAGCACATCTCACTTTCCAAACAAAAGCTCCATTTTCTCATAATATCCCTCAAAAAATTGACTCCAGTACCATTAAATGAATGATTTATATAAATGGAAGGACACACTGCCATTGCCCAAAACTAACCTTTATGTATATACGTAAGCGTCAAATAACGCCCACCTATTCATCAGATGGGCGTTGTTTGACGCTTACCTTTAAAAGCTACGATTCGTTCTTGCCACATGGCACGACGTTCGGAAAGGGACATAGAAAAACCTCCTATTTTTTTGTTATAGATAGCATCTCATAACGAAAAATGAATTAGAAGGTGTGGAAGATTTGACGCTTACTTTACAATTCCCATACTCTTTAATGAAAGGTACTTGTTAAAGGACGTGTTTCAACTGGGGAGTTTTCTAGTACGCTTTAAAGACAAAGAAAGATTAGTAATTAACGATATTATTACATTTGAAGATGAACAAATAACAGAGTTAAAGACCATTGCATTAAATTATACAAAGTTTGAAATTCAAAAAATTGAAAAGTACGGTGTAGATCTATCCTATTTGAATGAACGACAAAAACAAGTTATAATAGATACCAAGAATAGTCTAATTCATGGGAAAACTAATGATGAATTATTAGATGATGAAACTGTTCAAGTTTCATTACACGGTGCTGAAAGAAGCTTGAAGAGATTAGGTTCTAATAATCAGGCTCAATTAATAAAGTTAGTTGAAAGGCTAAAAGAAGTTGATATTGTTTTAAAGGGACAATTCAAGGGTTACCCAACGCTGTCATATACTACTATGAAGCAGCAAGACCAAGATGAATTTAAGCTCCCAATTAGTTTTGTAAGAAATAGACAATTTAATCGTGTTATTAAAATTATTACTGTTGTTCCAAAAGTTGAAGCGGAAGATATGGAAGTATCAATTGCAGAAACAAATCCAGCAGTAGCCGAAATGCTGGAAGAACTGAAACAACGTTTGAAAAGAAATTGAATTGAAATTACAAATGTTTGAAATACTCTTATACAGGTTAAAGTATTATAATAAACTAAAGGGGGAAGATTAATATGAACATGTTATACAAGGAGGTTTCTGGTATGAAAAATGAAACCAACAAACAGACAAAAGACATTGTTTGGAATGTTTTTGATCGTGAATTAACTGTTCGAAATGTCCCTTATTCTAAAATAGATGCCGAAGGTGAAGAATTTATCAGCATAGGTACTTCCCTAAAATTGGAGTTAATTAAGGAACTGATGTTACATGATGAAATTCCTTATGAAGTAGACTTTAGTGATGTCGCTGACTTAAAATTCTCTAATTAAGATTAACATCGAGTGACACATCCTCAGCCGTTTGGGCGATGGTTGTCATAAGTTTTATTTCTTTTTATGAAAACCACCCTGTCTCCTACGGCGTTGGGTGGTTTTCTTGTTGTCTAAAAACTTTTTTTGGAATACGTGCGCACTTACTGCACGCGTAATTCCTTTCAGTGGTTCTTTTAATAATGTCGAGTGACAGGTACACAAACAATGTTTTTCATTTTTAACACCTCTCATAATCAAATGAACAGTCATTTATCCAAATCCCGGAGTAACTGGCACATATTACTCACAATCTCTCCCACTTAATAACTGACCAAGTTGAATTAGCACAAGCTGACGTTCCTAGTAATACAACAACTAATAAGCTTATACAAACCCCAATCTTTTAATCATATTGTCATTCATCCCCGTTTCCAGATACTGCCGCACAAAAGGTACGCACTTTAAATACGCCTCGTCCTACGGCAACGGATATATGACTCACATCGTATGAGCCTATGAGTGGCGGCAGTTTCTAATACCCGATAAAAATCTGTCTCATTAAATAAATGTCGGTGATTCTTTCGCAATAGATTACAATATCCATATAAAAGCGGCTTAAGTGTGCCGCGCAGGCGGCGCACTTGGGATGCACGATCTACATCGTGTTGTCTTCATCTTTTCTTCATCTCTTTGAAAGAGATAATTGGTATAAAGCGCAAGTGAAACATCTTACATTAAAATGATATATCGTCGTTCTTAAAAATTTTTAGCATACTATAAAATGCATTGTGATTTCGTTTAGAGTTACTTAAATCGACTTTAAGCATAGCTTTTAAACTACACCTGTTGAATCATCAGACACTCTAAACAATTTGAATCCCGTATATTTTTCAGTTATAATGGATATAGATATGAAAAGAGAGAAGAGCTAGTGACTCTTCCCTCTTGCAGCCTCAGCCGTTTGGGCGGTGGTTGTCAAATTGTTTATTTATGTTGAGAACCACCCTTTTGCTTGTCACGGCGCTGGGTGGTTTTCTTTTTTTCTAAAAAGGTTTTTTGGAATATATGCGCACTTAATGCACGCGTAATTCCTTTTAAGACTTCTTTTAGATACTCAAGAAATAGTTCCATGGCGTTCACCTCCTTTCCCCTTGATAAAGGAAAAGGAAAATAACAACCATCCACCCATATTCGATTTAGCTGCATCTTTATTTTATCATAGTTAACCTATAAACACACCAAACATCCGCTCTGAAGGTTTATTTGAATCTTCTCTACCTTTCATTCATAATGGCTGTAATTATACAAAGAGAGAAGAACTAGTAACCCTTTCTTCTTCCAATCCCAGCCATTTAGGCAGTGGCTGTCAAATTAATTATTTACGTTGAGAATCGCTCTGCTTCTTACTGCGCTGGATAGTTTTCTTTTTGTCTAAAAAAGCTTTTTGAAATATATACGTACTTAATGCACGCATAATTCCTTTCAGTGCTTCTTTTAAAAACTCAAGAAATAACTCCATGATTATGTAAACGCTAAACTAGAATAGACAGTTATCGCCAAACACCCACATAACGAAACATCATTCACGCCTGCGTACAGTTATTTTGATATTAAAAAAGCACCTCCTATGAGATGCCAATCTAATTGATTGCACTTAAATATAAATCCAGGGAATCCTCTACTTCACGTTCTACTAACGCTATAAAATCTCTATAGTCTTCTGTTGTATGCGCTTTATCGAGCGCTTCGTAATAGGCTAGCCGATTTTCAACTTTAATAATTACTGGAGGAAACCCATCTTTCATCATCTCTAAATTAAGCACAAGTCTAGAAGTACGCCCGTTTCCATCTATAAAAGGATGAATGCCCACAAAAATAGCATGTAACATTGCTCCGCGCTCAACAGGATGAAGGTCAACTCCTTCTGTATGATACCAATTCATCATCTGTTCCATTTTTT
>JAPFCO010000354.1 GCA_026169505.1 Pseudogracilibacillus sp. | reverse complement strand
TGTGCGTTCTTCCCCTTGTAAACCTTTTGTAATTGCAGCATATGGTAAAACTCGAACGACTGCATCCTGTTGAATCCGCTCAAATAATCGTCCCACCTCGTCAACACTGTCTGGTACTGGATTCGTATTCGGCATAGAACACACCGTTGTATATCCACCTCGAGCAGCTGCCATTGTTCCTGATCGAATTGTTTCTTTATGCTCACCACCAGGTTCACGTAAATGAATATGTACGTCGATTAACCCCGGAGTAAGCAGTTTTCCATGACAGTTAATTACCTTATCTGCTTGTCCATTCACTTCTGGACCTATTTCTGAAATTTTGTCCCCTTTAATTAGCAAATCGCATGTTGCTAACTGATTGTCCTCTACAATTATTGTTGCGTTTTTCAATATGATATTCATCGATAATCCCCCAATTTAATAGTTGTGTTGTTAATACTGCCATTCTTACAAAAACACCGTTACTCATTTGTTTAAAAATCCTGGAACGTTCACATTCCACTAAATCCGAATCAATTTCCACACCACGATTAACTGGCCCTGGATGTAATATAATCGCATGGTTTTTCATTCTCTTTTCTCTTTCTATTGTCAAGCCAAAATTTTCATGATAATTCACAGTAGAACTTGAAAACTCGTTATGGCGTTCATGTTGAATTCTTAAAAGCATGAGTACATCACCTATCTCGACTGCTTCATCCATCGTAATATAGGGATAATCAAGATTTTTGTCTTGGAAATCTGGAGCACAAGTAAAATAGACATTCGCTCCTAACTTCGTTAACATTTCTGCGTTCGATTTTGCTACTCGGCTATGTTTAATATCGCCGGCTATGACGATATTAATATTTTCAAAAGTTCCAAACTCTTGATAGATTGTATCTGCATCAAGCAAGCTTTGAGTTGGGTGAGCTTTTGTTCCTGCTCCGCCATTTACAATCGGGATTGCTATCTTGTCTTTTAACTCATTTGCCCAATCATCAGCTTCATGTCGAACAACGAGTACATTCGCACCGATTGCCTCGAATGTTTTAGCAGTATCATATAAAGATTCGCCTTTTTTCATACTGGACGACTCTACATTAAATTCTAATGATTCCATACCTAATTTTTTCTCTGCGATAATGAAGCTTGATTTTGTTCTCGTACTCGGTTCAAAAAACAAATTTGCTGCAAATACTTGCTTCGTTATTCGGATTTCTTCTTCTCTAAATGACTGCGCCATTTCTAATAAGTCGATCATATCTTTTGCAGTCATATCCTGCACAGATAAAAAGTGTTTCATCATTAGCACCTCTTTTTATTTTTTTCAAACAAAAAGCCTCTTCGCGAAAGGTCGCAAAGAGGCACACGTATATTACAAAAACATATACGTCTACATATCGTTAGCTACCTTTCAAATCTCTCTGGATTTAATTAAAGGACCTATTATTTTTGATAAATACTTACTTCATCTTCTTCATCATATTCGTTAAGATGCACTACAATTACTTCTTCTTTCGATGTTGGAATGTTTTTCCCAACATAGTCAGCTCGGATTGGTAATTCTCGATGACCCCGATCAATTAAAACTGCTAATTGAATTTGGGCTGGTCGACCCATGTCCATTACTGCATCCATTGCTGCCCGGACTGTACGGCCAGTAAAGAGGACATCATCAATGAGGATCAATGTTTTATTCTTAATCGTTGTATTAATATTTGTTGCAATTAATTCGGCATCTGTCAGTTCTGTTTGTAAATCATCCCGATATAATGTAATATCTAGTTCACCAAAAGGGACTTCAATTGACTCAATTTGCTTTATTTTCTCTTGCAATCGTTTTGTAAGTGGAACACCTCTTGTTTTAATTCCTACTAAAACTAAGTCTTCTCCACCTTTATTTCGTTCAACGATTTCATGGGCAATTCTCGTTAATGCCCGATTTATAGCAGATTGATCCAGAACCGTCTTCTTTTTGTTCACGAGTCCATCCTCCTATGATTCGTAGCCAATAAAAAACCTCTCACCTGCATAAAGAGGTAAAAGGTTTTGGACATACGTACATAAAAACATACGTCATTTGACTACATCCGTTTCCTTTTTAGCCTCGCAGGACTATGTTAAAGGATCTTTTATTTAACTATCTTTTATTATGGCAAACTCCCTTCATGAAGTCAAGCCATTTTCTTAAGCTTTTTTAATAAATTGTAAAAGTATGGCGGTTGTTCCACAATTATTGTCATATTTTCAAGCGTATGTGGATGTATGAATTGTAACTCTTTAGCAAATAGTGCTTGGCCTTGAATAAATTCGGATGTTTTGTCGCTATATAGATAATCACCTATAATTGGATGGTTCATATACTTCATATGAACACGTATTTGATGCGTACGTCCCGTCATTAATTCACATTGTACATGTGTATGTTGATTAAATCGTCGTAACACTTCAAAATGTGTGACCGCCTCTTTCCCATCTGGAACGACAGTCCGTTTTAATCGCTGATTAGGATCACGACCAATTGGAGCTTGAATGATCCCTTTATTTGGACTTACAACACCATCAACAATTGATTCATATATTCTTCTGACCGTTTGCTGCTTAAATTGTTGCTGCAAATGCTCGTGAGACGCATTGTCTTTAGCAACAATCATTACACCACTGGTATCTTTGTCTAAACGATGTACAATACCTGCTCGTTCCTCCCCACTCACGTTAGACAGGGTGGAACTATGATATTTTAATGCATTCACTAATGTGTTCGTTTGAATTTGCTTTGTCGGGTGTACAAGCATCCCAGATGGTTTATTGACCAAAAGAATATAATCATCTTCATACAATATTTCTAAAGGAATCTCGTCCGGCTGAATGACGATTTCCTTCTCTACCGGAATCGACCACTGAACAATACTTCCCTCTTTACATTTATAGTTCGCCTTCCCTTTTTCTCCGTCTACAAAAACAAGACCTGCTTTTATCCATTGTTGTACCTGGTGCCGGGAATAACTTGGATCAAGATTCGTAAGTAATTTATCCAATCGAATATTTGCTTCTTCTAATTTTACTATATGTTGATGAGTCATGATGTTGCCTTCCCTTTATTCCGTCTTTCCTCCATAAACATGGCAATGATTGTCATAATTGCACCGATAACCAGAACGGAGTCCGCAATATTAAAGATCGGATAATTATATGTAAAAATATAAACATCAAAAAAGTCGACAACCTCTTGTCTAAAAAGTCGATCAATAAAATTACCTAGCGCCCCACCTAAAAATAAACTAAGTGCAATCGCCATTAGTTTACTTTCATTAGCATATTTATGTAATAAATATACTAATCCAATCACAACAATGACTGTAATAATATAAAAGAAAATCATTTGGTCCTGTAAAATACCCCAAGCAGCACCAGAGTTGCGATGTGATGTAATATAAAAAAAGTTCTCAATAATTGGTACACTTTCGTACTGATCCATTTTGGTGACAACAAGCCATTTCGTCCATTGATCAAAAAGGACAAAAAATAATGCTAATAAATAATAACGAATCATCTTTTACCTCCGCAAGAAATTAATACGTTCAACTTCACTTCTAACAATAAATATTTTACAC
>JAPFCO010000200.1 GCA_026169505.1 Pseudogracilibacillus sp. | reverse complement strand
GTTTCTGCTAATTGGAATGCCTTCTCCATAATTTCCGGAAATAAATCTGGACGATCCACACGCCAAGCACGTTTTACAAATGGGCGATAAATTTCATATTGGGATGCGTCAGCATGTAAGTTTACTTCTTGGTGTGGATGTTTTCCGTAATAATGACTCGGGATATCCCCTGCAATAACAACCATTGGAATCGAGTCTAATGCTGCGTTAGCCACACCTGTTGCTGCGTTCGTTAAGCCAGGTCCTAAGTGACTAAGTACAACGGAAGCTTCACCTTTCACACGTGCATACCCATCTGCCATATGTGCTGAAATTTGCTCATGACGCACATTGATAAACTTGATCGAGCTTTCCTCTACTTGTGATAAAAAAGCAATATTCGTGTGACCACATAATCCAAAAATATGCTCGATACCGCGATCCTCTAAATAATCAATTAATAAGTTAGATACTAATTTTTTTGACATATTATTGCCTCCTATTTTTTAATAATTAATTAAAATTTCAAAATAATTTTACGATATTTACCAGAAACTGCTTTTTCATAAGCTTCTTCATATTGTGTAACAGGTAAGATTTCGGAAATAATCGGTTCTACATAAAAATCTTCTTCTAATAAATATTGAATACTCTGATTGAAATCTTCCACCGCATTGTAAATAATCGAACCTTTGATTGTAATTTCCTCACGAACCAGTTTTACTACTGGTAACTCAGCTGTTTTCGGTAAGCCAACAGCTACAATCGTTCCACCTGGTTTTACAATGTCAATACACTGTTCAAATGATGATGTGACACCAGCTACCTCGATCGCAATATCAAAGGAATCAGCTGACACTTCATTCGGATGTTGAATATGAATCTTCGGATATTGCTTCTTTACTTCATCTAATTTTTCAATATTAATATCTATAGCTGTAATTTCTGCGCCTAAAAAACTGGCTAATGCGACAGCTAGGAGTCCTTCTGTTCCACAACCGACAATTGCAACAGATGTTCCTTTAGTAATATCCGCTTTTGCTAATGCGTGCACAATGACAGATAATGGTTCAATCAAAATCGCGCGTTCATTTGTTAAACTTTTAGGAACGGCTATTGCATATTTTGCATCGACTACAATTTCCTCCATAAATCCACCATGGGCATTGATCCCGATGGACTTTTTCTCTGGGCAAATATTTGTTTTACCTGCTACACAGTTTTCACATGTTCCACAATATGAATTTGGTTGCACAACAACACGTTGCCCGACTGCGATATTTACATCTTTTCCTACTTCGATAACTTCTCCTAAAATTTCATGGCCTGGGATAACTGGATATACCGCATGGGCTAATTTGCCTTTATACACACCGATATCTGAACCACAAATCCCACCGTAAATCACTTTCAATTTTACTTCATTTTCCTCTAGTGGATCATCAAGGTGAAAGTCTTTCCACGATAATTTCTCTGGAGCCTCTAAATATAATCCATTCACTAGCCTCGACTCCTTACTTCATCACTTTCGATTCATGACATATTACAGTTTCATATGTTTTATCGTGATGCACATTTTATACTTCTTTATCTGCTTTAAAAATATGGATCTATATATTTTCTAACATGCTCTTAATCCATTCGAAGAACGATCATTTTGGATTCGGTCATTTCTTGCACGGTATATTTAGGCCCTTCTCTACCGATTCCACTATCTTTCACACCGCCATATGGCCAGTGGTCTAAACGGAAGTTTGACGTACCATTAATCACAATGCCACCAACTTCCATTTCGTTTGCAACTTGATAAGCTAGATCGATCTTATTTGTGAATAAACCAACTTGTAGGCCAAATGGAGAATTATCTGCTTCTGCTACCGCTTCTTCTAATGACTCATATGGAATGACACTCACAATTGGACCAAACACTTCTTCACAAACAACTTTCGTTTCTTTCGGTGGATTTTTAAGCACTGTTGGCTTCACACATGCTCCGTCTTTTTCTCCACCAATTAATACTTCTGCACCTGCTGTAACTGCTTCATCAATCCAACTCATGATTCGATCCGCATTCTTCTCATCTACCATCGTACCTACATCTGTTGTCGAATCTAAAGGATCGCCAACTTTTAATGTAGCAACTTCTTTCACTAAAATTTCTGTGAATTCCTCGACTATAGCTTCGTGTACATAAATTCTTTGAACCGAAATACAACTTTGACCTGAGTTACTATACCCTGTTCGTGCACACATTGTTGCGGCTCTTGTTACATCTGCATCTTCATGGACAATCGTTGCAGCATTTCCACCTAACTCATATAATTGCTTTTTAATGCCAGCAACTTTGGAAATAGCATTACTTGCGGTTAGACCTCCTGTAAGTGAAATGATATTGACTCGATCATCACTTACAATTGGTTGAACAACCTCTCTGCCACCAATAATTAAGTTAATTGCGTTTTCTGGAAAACCTGCTTCCAAGATTAATTCAACGAATGCAGTCGCAATTAACGTCGTATTCGAAGCTGGCTTTAAGATTGTCACATTCCCACCAGCAAAAGCTGGACCGACTTTATGACAAACTAGATTTAAAGGAGCATTAAATGGTGTAATTGCAGTAACAACCCCAGCTGGCACCCGCTGAATGGAAGCGAATGTATTAGCACCTCGTTCGGAAACATCCCCAGGAATTGTTTCACCTACTAGTCGTTTTGCTTCTTCTCCCGATAATTCCAATGTTTCGATAGATCGATCTACTTCATCGAGTGTATTTTTTAAAGGTTTTCCTAATTCAGTTGAAATAAGTTTAGCAAACGCTGTTTTTCTCTTTTGTAATAAAGATGCAGCATTTTTCAGTATCGCCGCTCTTTGATAAGCTGTCATTTGTTTCATTTCCCTTTTACTCTCAAATGCTGCTTTTAGCGCTCGTTCAACGTCTTCTTCTGTAGCAGTATATTTTACTCCTATTTTTTCACGTGTATAAGGGCTAATAACATCGCTTTCATTCCTGTCACCAGATAACCATTCGCCATTAATAAAAGACTTTGCAACTTTTGTACTCATCTATATACTCATCCTTTTTTTGATGATTTTTTCTATGTAGTTCAATAATTAGATCGATCTAATATACTTATTAACTTCATAATATATCAAATTAAATAAAATAGCAATACTTTATAGGGGAAAAATTACTTTCTTCTCAATAACCCTTTTTTCTCAAGATTATACAGTAATAAATGTGATTTATCACCTTATTTACCATAACATTTTTTGTTTAAATAGATTGATAGAGAGTGCCTACCCGAACCAAGGTAAAAGTTAGGCACTCAACTTTTTATAAAATATCCGTTCTTCCTTTCAGATAATTACTTCATCATAATATTAGGAATTAATAAACTTATTTCTGGTATAAACGAGATGATTAAAATATTTACGACAATAACACCTATATACATAAATGTATCCTTGAACATTGCTTCCATTTTAATTCCCGCAATTTCCATTGCAACAAACAAATTAAGGCCAAATGGCGGTGTTATTTGACCCAATGCACTGTTAACAACCATAATAATTCCGAAGTGTATTAAATCTATTCCTAAAGTTTGTGCAATCGGTGCTAATATCGGTGTTAATATAATCATTACTACACCGCCATCAAGTAAAGCACCTGCGATCAACAAAATTAAACAAGTGACTAATATAAAAACGACCTGTCCTCCACCAAGGTCAATAAAGAATTGAGCAAACTTCTGTGGGACTTGATTCATTGTAATAACAAAGGCAAAAAGCCCCGCTGTTGAAATAGTAAACATTATGATTGCAATCATTTTCGATGAATTAACAAAAATTTCATAAAGATCTTTAATCTTGATATCTTTATAAATAAACAATCCTACTATTAATGCATACGTACATGCAACAACAGCTGCTTCTGTTGCAGTAAAAACACCTCCATATATGCCTCCTAAAATGATCACTGGCATTAAGAGGGCAAAAATTGCATCTTTAAATGCAGCAAACTTATCCGACCAAGTATATTTTATATTATCTCCACCATAATTATGTTTCCTTGAAATATATTTGATAAAGATAATTAAACTAATACCAATTAATATCCCAGGTAGAACTCCTGCCATAAATAATTCTCCAATGGATGTACCACTTCCAACTGCATAGAGAATCATTGCTATACTCGGTGGTAAGATAACCCCTAAGATCGCACCAGCAGCAGTAGTAGATGCGGCAAAATTAACATTATAACCTTTTTTAACCATTGCTGGAATCATAATAGCACCTACTGCGGCGGTAGTTGCAGATCCTGAACCTGATACCGCTCCAAAGAACATACAAGCAATAATTGTTACTACAGCAAATCCACCATAACTTGACCCAACTAAAGTATTAGCAAAATTAACAATTCGTTTGGAAATACCTCCTTGTTCCATTATTATCCCGGCTAATATAAAAAATGGAATTGCCAATAATGGAAATGAATCGAGAGCGGAAAATAACCGTTGTCCTACCACTTCTGTTGGAATATTCATATCCCATATTAACGTTAAGGAGGATAGCGCCAGTGCATTTGCAATTGGTATTGTAAGAATCATTAATAATGCTAGACAAATAAATAGTATAATCATGGTCGAACTACCTCCTGATCCTGCATAGGTAGCAGCTTGCCTAACAGGTTGGCTATTGTATTCAATATTAATAAAAAGCAACCTATAGGAATGGCAGCAAAAACAATATTCATTTTTATTCCTAAGGATAAAGATACTTGGTCTGCATTATTAAACATCATCTGAATTGAATATACAATTGCTAATATATAAAACATAATAGAAAACAGTGCTGATAAAACATCGAAAAATTTATTGTTTTTAAATTTATTTTTCAAAATAACATCAGGTAGAAAACTTAGACGTATTAATCGATCGGTCCTTGCCGCAATCCCTGCACCAATGAACACTAAATAAAAGATCAAATACTTTGAAGACTCCTCTACCCAACCTAACGGAATAGAAAAGATATATCTTGATAGAATCGATAATAAAATAACTCCTAAACTAATTAAAAATATGCAATAAATCAATATTGAAGTGAATTTATTAATGAAATCAACTAAATGTATATATTTTTCAGCTATTTTACCCATACCTGAGCCAAACTCCTCTCCAGAACTATATTTCAATCATTAAACAATTACTTTCAAATATTTGAGTAAATATTCCGAATTTAACCTATAATAATAGGACTAACTCCTAAAGAACATCCACTTATCTTTAGTTTTAGCCCCAACTAAACTATTTACTCAACTCCACTATTTCTTTTTGAATTTTGTCTAAAATATCTGCATCAATATTTTTTGCGAAATCTTCATATATAGGGGTAGTAAGCTCCTTTGCTTTCTCAAATTCTCCCGGTTCAAGTTCAGAGAAAGTTAAGCCTTCTTCTTTCAATAATTCAATTCCTTTTTCATCTTCCTTTTCATTATTTTCTTTATGCCAATCTCGAATTTCAGTTGCAGCTGTACGAACAATTTCTTCTTCCTCATCTGTAAGACTTTCCATAAATTCCTCACCAAATAAAATGATAATTGGGAAGTAAAATAACTGTGTGTTTGTAATATGATCTTGTACCTCGTAAACGTTGGAAGAAATGATATTCGGAATAGTATTTCCCTGAGTATTAATTAGTCCTTGTTGTAATCCAGGATACAATTCAGCAAAGGATACGACAGTAGGTAGCATACCTAATGCTTCATAACTATCCATTTGGATTTGTGTTCCATGAGTACGAATTTTCAAACCGTTCATATCTTCATTTGTTGTTACCGGCCTCACATCATTCGTTAAATAAAAATAACCATGATCCCAATATTCCAAACCGACCATACCTGATCCAGGTAAACCAGATAGTATTTCTTTCCCAACTTCTCCATCTAATACTTCAAAAGCAATTTCTTTAGTTGGGAATAAATATGGTAAATCTAACACTTGGATTTCCTTTATAAATGCTGCCAAACTAGAAGATCCAATCATAGTTGCCTGAATCGAATTTGATTTCATTCCTTCAATATATTCACGGTCTCCACCTAGCTGTCCATCAAAGAAGTATTCAAATTGAATGGAGCCATCTGTGCGTTCTTCTACTAACTCAGCAAACTTTTTATATGCAACTGAATAAGGATGATCTTCCCCAACAGTTGAAGCAAATTTGACTACCTTTATCCCATCTGTTTCTTGGTTAGTACT
Organism: Pseudogracilibacillus sp.; assembly: GCA_026169505.1. Lineage (GTDB taxonomy): Bacteria > Bacillota > Bacilli > Bacillales > Amphibacillaceae > Pseudogracilibacillus. The sequence continues at coordinate 12,291 of JAPFCO010000200.1, read as the reverse complement.
AGCCTGATTCTCTTGATTACTTTCTCCACTACTACATGCTACCAAAGCAATTAATCCTATAGCTATAAATGAGATACTAAATAACCTTTTCATAACTTTTCCCTCCACTTATATATAATTTATTATTTTGTATCGATCGACAATACTTCTCTTACTGCATTACCTTTCTGTTCAAACAATTCCAGAATAAGTCCATCTGGAAGCAGTACCCAATTTTCATCTTTATATGGTACTTGTGCTACATTCTCCCAACTGTATATTGCTTGTAATGCTTGTGTTAAATCTTCTGTTACAATGCCAAAATGGGCCATTTGCCCTTGGCGTCCATCGAAACTTGGATCTGATATGAATTGCAAACCGCCAATAGTCCAAATTTGCTTCGGACTATTCGTCGAACCATCAACTTGTTTAACTTTCATTCCTAGTGCTTGATCAAAAAAATCAATATACCAAGCAATATCTTTCACATAAATCGCCACATGTTCAACAAAAGAACTTTTCATATATCGCACTTAATTCACCTCATTATGTTTTTCGAGTATCTGCATAATGTTCCATCCAGTATTCGATACCTTTTATATTTGCAACTAATGTTTCATTTATTGGGGTTGCAATATGACATCGCTTTCCCCAACGAACGATTGAACCATTGATATAATCAATTTCGGTTATTGATCCTTTTTCAAAGCTTTGTAAAATAGATGTTTTAAAATCCTTTGGCAATCCTTCCGCTGCTTTTAGCCAAATTTGTTTAGGGTCTTCCATTGATAAAACAACTTCATTCGCTTTTGCAACAGCAATTCCTTCTTCCACCGCCTGTAGAGCAACCGCTTCTATCTCAGGAATATCATATAACCCGCCATACGGTAATTTAGTAATGCCAGATAAAGCCCCAGTTGCAGCGTTAATTAATAACTTATCCCAAATAATCCCTAAAATATTGTGACTAACTACTGTAGCTAAACCAGCTTTCGTAAAAACCTTCGAGATGTTTGTAATCCGCTCTGTTACTGTTCCGTCTAATTCACCAATATACGTATGTTTTCCTTCGATACCTGCAAGAATATGTCCCGGTTCCAGCATCACACCACCGACATACGTTTTACCGCCAATGATTCGCTCTTGCCCAACTACTTCAGAAAGCACTTCCTCATTGCCAAGTCCATTTTGCAGGGACATGACCATCGTGTGTTCTCCAAGTAGATCTGTTGCTGCCTCCATTGCCTCTCTTGTATGAAAAGCCTTTACGAGTACAATAATTAAATCGACTGGACCAATTCCTTTACTCGTTGTGCGGGCTTTTATTGGAACTATTTTTTCTTTATCATCAACACGTATTTTCAATCCTTCTTCATTAATCTTCTGCACAAATTCGGGACGACGATTGATTAAGTAAACATCCATACCAGTTTCTGCTAATGCGCCACCAATTGTACTACCCAGAGAACCTGCACCTAGAATACATATTTTCATGTCTTATCCTACCTCCAATATTTCAATCCCTTATTTACCACTTCCCTCTGTCTATTCTTCAATTGGGAAAAATTTTAAAATATGTGTTGCTACTGTACATAATTCTTCTTTTTGATTAAACACTTCGACTGATGCATAAGACTTTAAATTCTCTTCATCGACCTCATTAATTGTGTAATGAGCTGTCAGTGTATCACCAAAATAGACGGGATTCGTAAATCGTAAGCGATCATACCCATATGATACACTCGGCATTTCTGATCTTGCTTGTTGTTGAATCAATGTGGACGCTGTTGAACCTAATGCAAATGTCAGCACACCGTGTGCAATCCGTTTTTTATAAGGTGTCTTTTTCATAAATTCTTCATTCATATGCATTTGACTAAAATCTCCTGTTATTCCTGCAAATAAATATACATCTGATTCACTTAATGTTTTCGTATAGGTAATTGTATCTCCAACTAGAAATGGCATTTTATTTGTCATGTTTATTCCTCCAATAAATTTTTGTTATTTTTGTAACCATTCTTCTTTTATTCCCATTGAACCATCTGTAAAGAGACGATCGTCCATTATTTTTAAATCCTGGGAAATAATTGGCATAAAGCCCATATAAGGTATAATGTCTTTTTCGACATTAATATTTGGCGCTACTTCCACTAGTGCTAATCCTTCTTCCGTCAGACGAAACACCGCACGTTCTGTAATATAAATGACTTCTTTTCCTTGTAGTACCGCTTCTTTCCCATTGAACGTGATTTCTTCTACTTCAGGGATAAACTTCCGAAAACGTCCTTCTTGCTTAATATTAATCTTGCCTTCGTCTACTTCCGCTTTTAACCCTCCAGCAGTTAACGTACCACTGAAGACAATCTTTTGACTGTTCGATGTAATATTAATGAAACCACCTGTACCTACAATTTTCCCGTTGAATCTAGAAACGTTTACATTACCATCTTGATCCACCTCAGCAAAACTCAAGAAGCATACATCGAGTCCGCCACCATCATAGAAGTCAAACTGTGACGCCATATCGATGACAGCACGATTATTAATACTAGCCCCAAAAAATATACCTTGCGCCGTTACTCCACCAATCGGACCTGTTTCAACTGTCATGGTAAACTCTTCATCGACCCCTTCTTCCTGAGCGATTAATCCAATCCCATCGGAAATTCCTACACCAACATTTCCAACATCCCCGGAACTAACTTCTAATAATGCGCGCCGAGCAATGACTTTACGCTCAGTCAGTGGTGGCACTTCGACTTCACCTACTTGCGCGATGAAATCACCTGACATGAATCGATTCACCTTGCCTGAATATAATTGCGGTTGTTCCGGTACTACAACTACTGCATCCACAAGATACCCCGGCACTTTCACATCTTTCGGATGTAATGTACGAGCTTTTACTAAGCGTTGTACTTGTGCAATAACGATACCACCGTTGTTTTTCACTGCTTGTGCCATCGGTAATATATCTAAAAAGGTAATTTCATCTTCCATCGTAATATAGCCATCCGTATCTGCGGTAGTACCTCTTATGATTGCAACGTCTGGATAAATAGCGGAATAAAACAACCATTCCTTCCCACCGATAGTCATTAACTGCACCAATTCTTCCGTCGTTCGTTCGTTCAATCTTCCACCAGTTTGTCGCGGATCAATAAATGTTCCAATCCCAACATGTGTTAATATACCTGGTTGACCCGCTGCCGCTGCCCGAAGTAGCTGACTCATTACACCCATCGGCAAGTTATATGCTTCAATTTCATTTCGTGTTGCCATCTCTGCTAACCTTGGTGATTGATCCCAATGTCCGCCAATCGCTCTCTTTACGAGACCTTCCTGTGCAAGCAGGGATAAACCACGTTCATTCCGATCACCTAATCCAGTAGAATGATAAAGCGTTAAATCTTTCGGCTCACTTGTTTCTTCATATCGTTTCGCTAGAGCTTCAATAATGACGGTTGCCTCGGTAATTCCCCCGCCTGCTCCTAAAATTGCTACTGTTGCTGATGATGGGATCCGCTTAACTGCCTCTTCAGCTGTTACAATATCCACTCCATTACACTTCGTTTGCTTATTCATCTATTTCCCCCCACAATACATATTTTTCTAAAGCATATTAAACATATCTAATTACTTAATATTTTGGAAAATGAATACCATTAAATTTGCAAACCCTTACAAACTTATTAACAAAACAGCTATATATGCGTTGGTATCTATTTTAATTATAAGTCCGTCTCTAGCGTCTGTAAAATGAATCTTAGGACTGAAAGCAATGAATAATAGGACTATGACAATAAAAAAATTACCACCTAGGACACTCCTCCTAAATGATAATTTATTTCTTGCATCATATTATATTCATTATAAGCAGCGTACGATTCACTGCATTTTTAATTTGCTTCGTTTTGATCCTCATATTTTGTTTCTAATACAGATATATGATCGATAACAAATTGTCGTAATCGTTCTACAATCGGCGCCATATATCCTTCTTCTCGCCATACCATTTCGATTGTTCTTTCGCAAATTGGTTCTGTAATAGATAAAACAGAAACATTCTTTTTATCTAAATTCGATGTCTGAGGAATGATCGCTACACCACAATTAGCTTCCACTAACCCTGCTATGATCTCATCTTCTGACCCTTCAATTGCCACTTTCGGCAGAAAACCCGCTTCCTTACAAAAATTATCAATGACAGATCGTAACGTTAAATCCGCTTGATAATGCACAAAGGCCTCATCGGCTATCTCCTCTAATCGTATATCCTTGCGATTTGCAAATCTATGGGATTTCGGAACAATTAGCATTAATTTTTCTCTGATCAATGGATACGTCTTAATACGTTGAATCGTTGACTGCGAAGAACTGAAAACAAGATCAACTTCACCGGCAACTAATTGTTGAATCACTTTCAATGTTGCGCCCTGCGTTAATTTAAATTGCACATTCGGGGCTTCTTCTAAAAATATACGGATTAAATTAGGTATAAAGATCGGTCGTAATGTAGGTATAAAGCCAATGGATATAACTCCTTTTGCAGGATCTACCATTTCATTTATTTTCTTATGGGCATTTTCCATCTCTTGTATCATACGTTCTGCATGAGCTAAAAATTCTTTCCCAAATGGATTCAGCGCAACTCCTCTTTGGTTCCGCGAAAATAACGGCACACCCATTTCCTCTTCTAATCTGGCGATCGATTTACTCAATGCCGATTGCGTTAAGGAAAGTTCCTGAGCCGCCTTCGTTACATTCGCTACTCTAGCTAATACTTGGAAATTTACAAGTTGTTGTATATCCATCCATACACCCTCCCCTTGAACTTATCCAATTATCCGAAAAGAACAACTGAAGTGGTTTGTCGCTCGCACCCAACTTTCCAAATACCTTTTCCGTACGATTAATTATTTTCTTCTATAGAAGAAAGTGCTGCGCGTAACCCTAAATAATACGTATCAAGCCCAAATCCACAAATTTGCCCCTGTACAATTTCTGCAAAAACAGAATAATGTCTAAATTCCTCACGCGCATGAATATTAGACATATGAATTTCGATAACTGGTACTTCTAGTATAGCAAGTGCATCCCTAATTCCATAGCTATAATGTGTCCATGCACCAGCATTAATAATAACTGCATCATTTCTATCATGATACGCCATGTGAATTCGATCAACTGTTTCTCCTTCACTATTTGATTGGAATGATTCCACTTCTACACCTAATTCTTCTGCAAGCGATGATAGTCCCTGATCAATATCGTCTAAAGTTGCTGTCCCATATTGCTCCGGATCTCTTTTCCCAAACATATTATGATTGATACCATGTAACATTAAAATTTTCTTCATTATTTACACCTATTCCTTTATATAATTTATTTTATTGTACATCTGTTGCCACTGTAAAACGGCTTAAAATTTGTTTCATCCAACGATTCGATAGTTGAATGATATTACCTAATACAAGCGCAATAATTACTGTACCGATCCCAACTGGACCACCAATAATAAAACCGATGAACATTCCCGTAAGTTCTAAAAGTCGTCTAGCTGGATTCAATCGCAATTTAAAACGTACACTGATTGCGACCATTAATTCATCGATAGGCGAATTCGGAAACTTCGCCTCAATATAAATACCAATACCTACCCCAACACAAATTACACCTAGAATAAACACAATCCCCTGTCCTAATAACGAACTTGGAAAAGAAACATGCACCAAAACAAAATAAAACCAAATATCTAAAAACCAACTTCGAACGACGACAACAAGTGCTGCTTCCATTCTAGGTCGAGCTTTCTCGATGACTGCGGTAATAAAAATTAACACACCTTGTGTGATAATAGTCCACGTTCCGATTGTCCAGCCAAAATGCTGATTCATTCCGACGCCAACCGTATCCCAGGGACCTGTTCCAAATGGTGAACGGATAATTAAAGCAATCCCTAACGCCGTAATGATTAGTCCAATGAGATAAATGCTCGTTCTCTTGATCATGCAGACACCTTTTTCAATTTATACTTTTATCGTTTTACCATTGCCTCGTTCATATGAAACGTACGACCTTCACTTGCTGACACATAAGCAGCATAGATGACTTTGACTGTTTCACATGCTAAATCAATTCCTGATAAAGGCTCACGATCAAACGCTACGGATTCCATGAAATCTTGTAACTCATAGGTATACCCACGTAAAACTTCCTCGGCAACAAAGAGTTGATTCCAACCAGTTTTCTCCTCTAACATTTCAGAAAAATAAACTTCATCTAACCCATCTTCATCAAGAAAATACGTTTCCATATTATTTGTCGGCGTAATTTTACACATCATTACACCATCATTTGCATACAACTCAATGTAATTCTTCGTACCACCAAAAACATGATCGCTCGCCATAATGACTGCCTTCGTATCATCTGAAAACGTTATTGTCACATTTGCAAAATCTTCAACATCGATTGGATCGCTTGTTAAATGACGTTTCTCATAATCGTTTAACGATGTAGCAATATTACCCGTGTCTGCTACAACCGATTCGACAGTGATAACTTCTCCTCTCGCCTTTGCTTCCACTTGCTTCAGCCATAATACCCCCGACAACGGGTGACAGCCGACTCGCATTAATGTGCCACCACCTGTTTTTTCCCACATACCTGCAACTGGAGAACTTGAGCCACGTAAACTTTCTTCTCCTTTCATAAAGAGCAATTTATGTTTTTTATGACGAATGATTTCTGCTGCTTTTAACACATTCGGGGAATAAATATAATTTTCTGCATAAAAGAATTTTTTGTTACTTTGCTGTACTACCGCCCGAGCATCATTTATCTCTTGTAATACCTTTTCTAACATTTTTCGTTTATCTACTTTTTCCCCAATCGGCTTAGCATCCTCCGCTTCACCGAAATAGCCTGTTAGTGGTTTCTCACATATAACATGTTTATCTGCTTTAAGGGCTTCAAGCGCAAACTGTAAATGAAGATTCGGTGGTGTAACAATATCAATAACCTCAATGTCATCGTCAGCTAAAACTGCTTGAAAATCTGTACTCACTTGTTCAATGCCATATTGATCAGCAACTGCTTGAGCTCTTTCCGTATCTAAGTCAACAATCGTCTTTATACGTACACGAACTCCATGCACTTTGGCATACCCTCTTGCATGTAAATGTGCAGCATATCCTGCGCCAATAATTGCTACTGTAACAGTCCTCATTTTGATCTTCCTTTCTCATCTCAGCCATTTTTTTGCCCCTTTTAAAATACGCATTATTGGTTTATTACCACCACAGTTTACATAATCTTTGACATAAAGTTAATTTTGATTGTATTCATCACCCAGCGCTTTGGAAATGTATTAGGCGCTTAGTTCGTGCGATAGTTTTACACTTCGTGCGATTGTACCCTGATCTGGTGCGATGAAATGCGGATTCGGGCGATTTCATAAACTATTTGTTTTAACTGCGCAGTACCTGTCTTCTCTGCATCAGCAATCTTTACGATCCAGCCTTTACTTTTTAAAATCTAACGTAATTTTAGCGTAATCCCCTGATTGTGCTTTTTCAAATGCTGTTTCATATTGTCTAATTGGAAATGTTAACGAAAAAATAGGATCTATATATAGATCAGGATCTTTTAAATATGCGATCGTTTCTTCATAATCTTCCGGGAAACGATAAATAATCGATCCATAAATTGTTTGATCATTCCGAACAATTTGTGTAGCTGGAATTTCTACATCTGGAACAATACCAACGGCCACCATGGATCCCCCAGGCTTAATAGCTTGTACTGCTTGCTTAAAAGATGCTACTGTTCCTGCTGCTTCTATCACAATATCGAAAGTCTCACCTTCTATCGCTTCTGGATAAACGGCTCTTACTGGACCTAACTCTTCAACAATGGAATGTTTTTTTGGATTAATATCAGTTACTGTTACATCTGCACCTAGGTAATTTGCTAATGCTGCAGCTAACAAACCAATCGTACCTCCACCAATAATTGCGACAGAAGTTCCTTTTGTGATCGTTACTTTTTTAAATGCACGAACAACGACTGCAAATGGCTCAATAATTACTGCTCGATCGTCCGTTAATTCATCAAATAAAGGTAAAACAAACTTCGATGATAGGACAAACTCTTCAGCAAATCCACCGTCTTTATTAATACCGAATGATTGTTTATTCGCACAAATGTTCGTTTGTCCTTTTTGACAATATGCGCATGTTCCACAATATGTATTCGGCAATACGACTACTCTTGTCCCTACTTCGTATAACGCCTTGTCACCACATTCAATTATCGTGCCAACTAATTCATGTCCTGGGGTAAGTGGATATGTTCCATGGGTAAATTTACCATTCAAAAAGCTAAGATCCGATCCACAAATTCCTCCGACTGACACTTTAATTTTAACTTCATCATTTTCTGGCCGTCTCAAGCTTTCTACATTTCGTATTGTTAGATCATTAGGTTCCCTTACATATAATTGTAGCAACTGCTTCTCTCCCTTTACATCCAATCCCTTATTTTAATGATAAAAAACAAGGCATCCAAACCGTTGTCAGCTTGATAACAGTGCAGATGCCTTTTTTATTTGACTACCTACTTATAACATATACTTTTTTCACATGTAGAATAAAAATTACTGACCAACCTCTTCTAATAATTGCTCAACAAGATCTGGTCCAATTTCTTGTTTATGACTTTCAATAACATCTTGTGCTGCATCTACCCAAACTTGTCGCTCATCTTCAGATAGTTCCGTCACTTCCATACCATTTTCTACTAATTCTTCTTTAAAGGCAGCATCTTCAATTGCCTTTTCATCTCTTTGATATTGTCTAGCTTCTTCTTCGGCTTCTTTAATCGCTGTTTGTTGATCTTCTGTTAATCCATCAAACCAATCCTTGTTTACGATAAATGGATTCACACCAATTAAATGTTCTGTTTCCGTAATATACGTTTGTACTTCATGGAATTGTGCGGCAGCAATTACACTATATGGATTTTCTTGTCCATCTACAACACCTTGCTGTAAGGATGAAAACAACTCATCAAATGACATCGGTGTTGGAGATGCTCCTAATGCTTCCCACAGATCCAATTGAATTTCGTTTTCTAACGTTCTAATTTTCAATCCTTGTAAATCTTCCGGTGATTTTATTTCTCCACCATCATTTGTTAAGTTACGAATACCACTTTCCCAAAATCCAAAACCATACATTCCATGGTCTTCTAAATCAGCTAACGTCTGTTTTCCTAAATCTCCATCCAATACGGTATGTGAATCTTCACGAGTTGGGAAAACAAATGGTAATGACCATAAGTTAAAGGAAGATGCAAAGTTAGCCATTACTGCTGAACCAATTGGTGCGCCTTGTACTGTTCCAAGTTGAACACCTTCGATAATATCACGTTCTCCACCTAACTGACTATCTGGGAATACTTCAACTGTGATCGAACCATCTGTTTTTTCTTCCACTAGTTCCTTAAACTTCTCCATCGCCATTCCCATTGCCACATCTGGTTTATCAGTAGAACCAATCTTCATTGTTACTGTATCACCAGAACTCTCATCTGCCTTCGCTTCATCATCTGTACTACTAGCATCTTCATCCGATGAACCTCCGCCACATGCTGCAACTAGAACTAGAACCATCGCCAACAAACTACCTAATAAATACTTTCTCATTTCCTAACACTCCCCTTTAATTTTTTTATGAATAAATCTATTTCATAATTATAAAAAGACAGCAGCCACGCCGCTACAGTATGTAGTTAAGAAGGCTACACCGCAACTACATACTGTAGCGGCGTGGCGATACATTCGGATTATGAAATGGATTGGAAAAAATGAATCAATACCCTTATTTCAAAAACTCTGGTAACCATAGTGATATTTGCGGAATATAACTTAATAATAAAATATTTAATATCATAACTCCGACGAAAAGCACGGTATATTTCATCAGTTTTTCAATGGATATATTTGCCACTTGACTCACCATGAATAAATTCACCCCGAATGGTGGTGTAATCATTCCCATTGCTAAGTTTACTATCATAACGATACCAAAATGGACTGGATCGATCCCGTACGTTATCGCAACTGGTGCTAATATTGGTGCTAAAATTAAAATTGCTGCTCCAGAATCAAAGAACATTCCAACAATAAATAACAATATATTAATGATAAGTAAAAAGACGAGTGGGTTATCAGATACTTCACTAAACCATGTTGCTGCTGTTTGAGGAACACCATCACTCGTTAAAATCCAACTAAATAACCCGGCATTTGCTATAATCACCAAGACAATTGCACTCGTTAATGCAGCATCATAAAACACTTTCGGTAAGTCTTTCCACTTCAATTCTTTATAAACGAATAGGCCTACAATTAATGCGTACACACAAGCTACTACCGCAGATTCAGTTGGTGTAAATACCCCTGTATAAATCCCACCTAAAATGATAAATGGCATCAATAATGCCAAAATTGCATTCTTAAAAGCAATAAACTTTTCCTTCATCGGGACTCTTGCTTCTCCACTGTAGTTTTTGATTCTTGAAATGATATATACTAAAATCATAAAACTAAAACCAATCATTAAACCAGGCATAACACCAGCGAAGAATAAATCTTTAATAGAAACCCCTGCCGCTACCCCATATAAAATAAGTGGAATACTCGGTGGAATAACAACTCCTAGCTCACCCGCAGCCGCAACTGTAGACGATGCGAATCCTTTGTCATATCCTTTTGCAACCATTGCTGGAATCATAATCGATCCAATTGCTGCAACCGTTGCAACTCCTGAACCAGATAAGGAAGCAAAGAACATACAAGCCACAACCGCCGCCATTCCTAATCCACCAGTGAAACTCGCGACTAAGCTATAAGCAAAGTCTACTAATCTTCGTGAAATTCCCCCAACTTCCATTAATTTACCAGCTAAAATAAAGAATAAAACTGCTAATAAAGTAAATGAGTCGATCGTTGTAAATAAACGCTGAATAATGACAGTTGGTGCTGTTCCATCCTGAAATACCATGATCGCGGAGGATAAACCTACGGAAAGCGCCACAGGTACACTTAGGATTAAAAAGATCATAAATGTTATGAATAGTACGATCGGACCCATTAGATTAATCCCTCCCCATCATCGCTTTCTGGTTCTCCTTCAACCCATACGACGATAATATTTAACAACATCATGAGTGTACCGAATGGAATTGCTAAATATGGAATCGACATAGGAATTTGCATACTAGAAGATTTTTGATTATGAACGATCTCTAATATTTCCAAACTATAACGTAAAATAATTAGACAAAAGATTATCGATAAAACATTTGCTAAACCACGAATGATCATTTTTATTCCATTACTTATTTTAAATAAATTAAAAATAAAATCTAGCTTAATTAGTTTAGAATAACGCACTGCTAAAGCTGCACCGACGAATGTAATCCATACTAATAAATAACGGACAAATTCATCTGACCAAGATAATGGTGCGTTGAAAGCATATCTACTTACAATTTGCCAGAACATCACAACAAGTGCTGCAGCGGTGAATGTTCCAATTAGTACTTTCATTAAAAAATTAATTTTATCTATTATATTAATAAATATTTTCATATAAAAAACACTCCCAACTTGTCAAACTTTTATAGAAGATCGATCCCGAATGTTTATTTTATCTTTCCACGATCATCTTCTACTGGTTAAAAACCACTGTTAACCGATGTTCCTTAAGCGTTTTCATAAAAATGAAAACGACCTCTCTTCCATTTCAAATGCTAAATGTGGTATTCACTTGGGATGTTCCAGTTCGTTTTATTTTATATAACAAGAATCAATTTCATCATGGCAATAAATATTATAAAATTGATTAAACAAAGCATGTCATTCCTTTTTTGACAATGAATAGAGAACATTTAGACAATTTATAAATTTGTTTGTAGTATTTGTTTGCTTCACCTCCCTTTCTTGTCGTAAATGGGATCGATCCAAATTAATGCATCGATCCATTAGATCAACTTAATCCATTCGTAAGACGATCATTTTTGTTTCAGTCATTTCCTGGATCGCATAACTTGGACCTTCGCGACCGACACCACTGTTTTTCACGCCACCATATGGCCAGTGATCTAGGCGAAAATTTGATGTTCCGTTAATAACAACCCCACCGACTTCCATTTCATTCGCCACACGATAGGCTAGATCGATTTTGTTCGTGAAAATACCAACCTGCAAACCAAATGGCGAGTTATCCGCTTCCGCTACTG
>JAPFCO010000098.1 GCA_026169505.1 Pseudogracilibacillus sp. | reverse complement strand
TTACTTTAATTAGTTTTCTATAAGATGCCTTATTGTAGCTTTTTGTTTACTAATGTAGTTTATATTTTATGATAACAGAGAGTAATCAAAATTGTAAGTGTATTTTTAATATTCCATTAACTCTAAATGGTAAACGCTTACAATGTTGCCCTGGTTACTCATAAAGGTTAGTACTAATTTCAATTGGTCAGGACCCCCATAGAATTGATTTGAACTAAATTACAAATATGTGGTGAAGAAGCTAACTAAAGTTAAATGAAAAAATATCGACTTCAGTCAATTTATTTCAAGTAAATAAACTCAATATTGCGATTCAGAGGTGATCCAATTAAAAAATCATTAAGTTAGAAGCAAGAGCTGATTTGAGACTATATTTTTTAAGGGGGTGATAGGTGTAATTTTGAAAAGAATTCTAATTATAGGGGGAGAGGGATTATGAGATTAATAAAGAGTGATTTATTAACCCAAATACTCATCGCTTTTGGTGTCGCTATTATTTTAGGTCTTATTTTCGGACCATCGATTAGCGTATTACAACCTTTAGGAGATTTATTTTTACGGCTTATTAAGTTTATTATTGCTCCATTAGTATTAGCTACATTAGTGATTGGGGTTGCAAGTATTGGTGACCCTAAATCGTTAGGACGTGTTGGTTCAAAAACAATTGCTTATTATTTAATCACTACTGCAATTGCTATTCTCATTGGTTTAGGTATCGCTTTTCTGATTTCACCTGGTAAGGGTTTGTCAATAACAGAGCCCGCATCAGATGTGGAAGTCAATGAAACAGAGGGAGTTATTCAAACATTCCTTAATATTGTACCTGAAAATCCATTTACATCACTAGGAGAAGGTGATATTTTACAAATTATTTTCTTTGCGATTTTTTTAGGATTAGCTATTACATTAATAGGAAAGAAAGCAGATCCAGTTTATCATTTTTTTGATGCTTTTGCGGAGATTATGTTTAAAATTACCGGCATTATTATGAGATTCGCTCCAATAGGGATTCTTGGATTAGTTGCTCCAGTTATTGGTGAATACGGACCCAATGTGTTATTACCTTTATTAAAAGTAATTATCGCTGTAGCCATTGCCTGTATTCTTCATGCGATAATAGTATATTCGCTCTCGGTTAAAGTTTTTGCTGATATGAATCCACTGACTTTCTTTAAAGGAATTTCACCGGCTGCAATTGTCGCCTTTAGTACAGCGAGTAGTGCCGCTACTTTACCAGTTACGATTAAGAATACACAAGAAAATTTGGGTGTCTCAAATAAAATTAGTAGTTTCGTTCTTCCGTTAGGGGCTACTATTAATATGGATGGAACAGCTATTTATCAAGGGATAGCAGTAATATTCATTGCTCAATTCTACGGAATCGACATGACCGTCATGCAGTTAACGACTGTTGTCATTACAACCGTATTAGCATCGATAGGTACAGCTGGAGTTCCCGGTGCAGGTATGATTATGTTAGCGATGGTATTATCTGCAGTAGGTTTACCACTGGAAGGTATTGCTTTAATTGCTGGGATCGATCGAATATTAGATATGTTTAGAACTTCTATCAATATTGTTGGTGACGCTTCAGCTGCTGTCGTAGTCGCGGGGACGGAGGATGAAATTGATAGGAGTATATTTGAAGAAGAGACTCATATTGTAGATTCTAAGATAGAACCTAAAAGGAAGATCTAATTGTGAGATTACTTTATGATATTCAATTAATTTAGTGCTGATTTTCTGTCTTCATGTAGTTTACTGTATATTCGTGTAATTCAGAATGTAATATTTTTATTATATTAAACACACAGAATACATTTAAAAAGGAGAGGGGGATTTCATCAAAGTTTATTACAGGATTCATCGTAAAGCTACTCTAATCTGTCACTCTTGTGAACAATGTGAAATTTATTTTAAATTGTAAACTAAATTTTAAGGAGGACATTATGGAAGCTATTAGGATAAAAGATATTTGGAAGAAACTTATGTGTGTTTCCGTTATATTTCTATTAATGTTCATTCCAGTAAGTGAAATATCTGCTGAAAATGAACAAAATCCAGCTGAGCGAGATTGGATGACCAACGAAGAGTTTCTCCAGAAACTAGACGAAATTGCAGAGTCTAGTTCCGGAAGAGTTGAAGTGGACGTGGCAGGTCATTCGTCACAAGGAACTGAAATAATATCTGCCCGTGTAGGTACAGGTGATCAAGTGTTACTAATCAATGGTAGCATACATGGTAATGAAAAAAGTGGCGGCGAAGCACTTGTGGAAATATTTGACTTCCTTGGAACTAGCGATAGCTCATTCGCACAATCTGTTCGTGATGAGATTACTTTAGTCGCCATTCCACGTTTAAATGTAGATGGCCTTGAGATACCTCAAAGACAGAATATTTTCCCGTGGGATGAGGTTGTTGCTACCTATCCTCATCTAGAAGGAGCTGATCCTGCTTGGAATTACAATGAGAGGAATCGCGGATTTGATATTAATCGTGATTTTAATGCCGATTTAGATTACGAGGTAGTGGCAGAAGATTTACCTGGAAATACTCTTGAATTTGGATTTTTCATAACTAAAGAGGCTCAACTTCTCAGAGACCTTTACGTCGATTTACAAAATGAGTTCGGTGAAGTAGAGGCATTTGTTGACCTTCACCACATGGGAACTCCGGTAACTAATAAAACTGGTGAGGAGGTTACAATTGCAATAGACTATCCACCACTAGGACCGGACGATAGTTCGAAATATGATGATTATCCAAAATTGGATCAGGATAAGTCAAAACGGTACTCATTAGCTGCTGCACTTGGTGTAATGGAACGTTCAGATAATGAGGAACCAGGTGTATCCCAATATATACACTTTCAAGAGCGTGATTATCCTGGACAAGCTAGATCTTCATTTGCTCTTAACGGAACAGCAACTGTCCTATTTGAAATGCCTGGACAACAACCTCAGGTCGGCTACGATCAAGAACTAATAGATCGCGTAGAAAACGGATTATGGGGTATTATTTCTCACATGGCAGATGGTTCGATTGATGATTTAAATGGTGATGACTTTCTTGAACTACCTAGATATTGGACAGACAGCGTAACTGACATGAGAGATGTTTTGGAACGTTTTACGGAAGAAGGCCAATTTGAGAATACTAGTGATGCTCGGTTATTAGACAACCAGTTAACCGCTCTGGAGAATTATGAAAAAGAAGAAAATAGTGAGAAAATGGTCAAGCATTTGCAAGGATTTAAAGTTGTACTTGATGATCAGTTGGAAAAGGAATTAATTGAACGTGAAGCTTATAACAGACTCAACAATGATACAAGCACTTTACTTGATAGATGGAATTAGTCTTATAGACTTACAAATTCACTCATTTGTGCCAAGTTACTTTTGCCATAAATGAGTGATCTCAAAAATTATGAAAATATCAGGGGGAACTTAATGATGAATATTAAAAGGACGCTAGGTATTGGAATAATGTCAGCAATAATAGGTTTGTCCATGTTGGTTGGAGGAACATTTGCTTATTTCAGTGATGCGGAAACGACAAATAATACATTTGCGGCAGGAACAATTGATTTGGCTGTCGAACCGACAGAACTCGTTAACCTAGATAACTTGAAACCGGGTGATTCCATGGAAAGAATGTTTGAACTTCAAAACAATGGAACACTCGATGTTGAAAAAGTACTTTTAGAAACAAGTTATACGATAAATGATGCTAATAATGATAATACGGATGATTTTGGGAAACATATCCAGGTAGAGTTCTTACAAAATGTAGATCAAATTAAAGAAGTAGTTTTTGAGACAACACTACATGAACTCAAGAATATGTCACCAGAAGCGGTAGCAGAGCAAGCACTGTCACCTTTATTAGATGAAGACGGTTTAGAAGCAGGAACCGTTGATGACTTCCTTGTTAAATTTGAATTTGTAGATAATGGAGAAGATCAAAATCAATTTCAAGGGGATTCATTAAATCTAGAGTGGACATTTAATGCACAACAGGCAAAAGGCGAAGAGAAATAAGGAATAATTTTTTAACAGAAATAACAATTCTGCTCTCCTATATGTCTCAAGGTTATAACCTTGAGACTATTTCTTTTTATTGCCGAAAAGAATTTAAATTTCTCCCCTAGAAAAATGTGTGAGTAGATTAACTATATTAGAAAATAGAGAAGGTGGTTAGATTGAAAATACTTTGTATGTTAAGGAATACAATAAGTTTTAAAAGTATGCATGTAAGTATTCTATTAAAGGTCTCAGCACTGATTTATCTTACATTTATAATTATAACGAATTTAACTACACCTACTACGGCTTACTTTTTAGATGAGAATACCTATAGCGTTACGTTACCAACAGTAGATATTTCTGAAGAAGCAGAGGAGATTGTTGAAAAAGAAGAGGAGGTCATTGATAAGGAGCCATCTAATAAAATTGAAGAAGAAAAGGATAATAGTTTTGGTAATGACAGTGATAAAGAACACCAGGATGGTTCGGAAGAAAAGTTAAATAACGATGATGATGAAGATGATGAAGATGATGATGAAGAATCAATTGATAATAGTAAAACCAATGAAGAGGATTCTCCTATTGATAAACAAGATGATACAGAAACAAGTGAGAGGTAAATTACGGAAAATAATGCGTTCGTTTATCGGACACCGTTCTAATAATTTCTCAACAGGGAAAAATTATTTATGGTGCTAGATTACAACTAATTAGAATCTTTCATGTAACAAAAACATATAACTATGATTTTAGCCGATAACGTATGGTAAGGGATATTCCAACAACTTGTGATGTATAGGGAAAAACTTAAGTTATTTATCATTCTTAAGTAACTTATTTATTACGCAATTGAAAATCATCCTCCAAGATACAAGGTCTAACGAAAGTGTGTATAGGTGGTCTGGTCATTAAATAACCTGAATTCATTTAATGAAACTTAACCATTAAGATTTCTCACACTTTATTACTAAGCCCATATTTTTAGTGATACTCCTATTATATGACACTACCGATGAAATTTGGTTACTACAATAGTAATAAGAAGAAAAACAGCATAACTCTAAAAATTTAATAGAGGAAGTGATAATTCATGAAATGGAAGAAAAGTATTC
>JAPFCO010000051.1 GCA_026169505.1 Pseudogracilibacillus sp. | reverse complement strand
TACGTGGCTTTTTAGGACGGGAACATTGTGGACTCATGCCTATTCGTGGGCATTCAGGTGTGCAAGGATCTGGAGAAATGGGTGCCGATCCATTTGTATTACCAGGCAGTGATATGAGTCAAACAAATCGTCAACGTGTAGAAGAGGTCTGGAATTTCAACATTCCATCTTGGCAAGGAGATATTGTTGGTGTTTCTTTGGAAAATGCACTTCTCCCAGAAGATCATGAACGCAAATTGAAGTTATATTATATGTCAGGTGGCAATTTCTTGGAAACAATGCCTAATCCAGCATTTGTGCAGTCATGCTTAGAAGCTGTCGATGTACGCGTCCATCAAGATATTATTTTAAACACATCCACTCTCGTCGATGCAAAAGAGGCTGTCATTGTGTTACCAGCGATGACGCGCTACGAGCAACCTGGTGGCGGAACATCTACTTCGACAGAGAGAATGGTCTATTTTTCACCAGAAATTAAAGGTCCCAGAATTGAAGAAGCACGTTCTGAATGGGAAATTTATATGGATGTAGCAAAACGAATTAAACCAGATGAACAGGATCTGATCCATTTTGATGACGCTGCAGCCGTTCGTGAAGAAATAGCCAAAACAGCAACAAATTATGATGGCATTCAACACTTACAACATAAAGGCGATCTATTTCAATGGGGAGATGCCTGGTTATGTGAAGGTGGTATTTGTCCAACTCCAGACGGTAAAGGTAATCTCATCTCAGTAGAAATACCTGAATTACGTAAACCGGAAGGACATTTCTATGTAACGACTCGTAGGGGAAAACAATTCAATTCGATGATTTATGGAGATAAGGATCCTTTCACAGATGCTGATCGTCATGATGTTTTATTACATGAAGCGGATGCATTATCTTTAAATATTCAAGAAGGTGATTCAGTTGTTGTTTATAACAAACAGGGTTATTTCAACGGACGGGCTAAGTTTGCTCCAGTGAAAAAGGGTAATATTGAAGTGTTCTGGCCTGAGGCAAATTCCTTACTAAAAGAAAGTGTTTATGAGACATATGCTGGTATCCCTGAATACCATGCAGCCGCTATCGTAGAAAAGGCAGAAACATATTATGCCCATAAAGATACAAAGTATGTTGAGAAACGCGTAGAAGAATTAGATATGGAACCAAGTTAGAAGGTGAATATAATGAGTAAAGAAGTCTATACAAATTGGGTAACAACACATGTCCGTCATGACAAGACTGAAACAAAGGCTGATGCTGTCGCTAGTGAATTCCCGCTAACGATTGTACTGAATCAAGAAGAGTTTGCAACAATCGTGTGCACACCAACAAATTTAATGGAAATGGTCATTGGATTTTTAGCTTCAGAAGGAATTATTTTACTAAGAAAAGAGATTAAAACAATCGAGATTGACAGTACACGAGGATTCGCTGATGTGGAGTTGTATAAACAGCTCCAACCTGACGATCTCAATCCATCGCAACGATTTATCGGCTCTTGTTGTGGAAAAAGCCGTCAATTTTACTTCAAAAGCGATGTACAAACTGCACGAACGATTATGCAGAGTGTGTCCATGACAACAAAGCAATGTATGGCATTGATGGCAACGCTTCAAGAACAATCCAATCATTTTAAACAAACTGGTGGAGTCCACAATGCTGCATTATGCACCGTCGATAATTTATTAGAAATTCGAACAGATATTGGTCGCCATAATACGTTAGACAAACTGAATGGCTATATGTTAGAACATCAACTCTCAGTGAATGACAAAGTCATCGTATTTAGTGGACGCCTCTCTTCTGAAGTGTTATTAAAAATTTCCAAGATGAGGATTGGCATCATCATTTCCGCTTCTGCTCCAACTGATTTAGCATTAAAACTAGCTGACGAACTAGGCATCACCGCCATTGGATTTACAAGGGATAACAAAATGAATGTATACACACATCCAGAGCGGATTACGGATTTAGAGGGATGACATATCGTATGTATTCCTGATCACTTCCTTTTTCACTTGATTACTCGAGAATACTTTTTAATCGCTCATGCCCGTCGATTTATCGCTCATTGTCGCCTTCTTACATCTACCTAACAAAAGCGCCTCTTCCAAGTAAGCAAACACTACTCGGAATAGGCGCTTTTAATTATCCACCAATATAACTCATATTAATTTTCTTACGTTTTTTAGCTGTTTCTTCTGTTCTTTCGTCTGAGTAGCGATCATCTCGACTTTCCCACAGACCCGTAAGTGCTTGTGTAAGTTCTTCATCTGTTTTTCCAGAGCGAACCAATTCACGTAGATCAAATCCATCCGAAGCGAATAAACAGGTATAGATTTTACCATCTGACGATATCCGTGCGCGTGTACATGACGAACAAAATGATTCTGACACAGATGTAATAAAACCAACCTCAACCCCATTATCTTTATAACGATAACGCTTTGCCACTTCGCCAAAATAATCCGCATCAACTGGTTCTAATTCGAACTCACTTTGCAATATATCAAAAATTTCTTTCTTCGTAACAACTTTTTCAAAACTCCATGCATTATCATTTCCAACGTCCATAAATTCAATAAACCGTAACGTAATACCCCGCTCTTTAAAATGCATCGCCATCGGTAAAATTTCTAAAACGTTTACATCCTTTTGTACAACCATATTTACCTTAATATCAAAACCCATTTCTTTCGCTAGTTCAATATTTTTCAAAATTGCTTGTGGCTGTGTACCACGTCCGTTCATTTCACCAAAAACAAATGGATCCATCGCATCTAAACTTATATTTAAACGACGCAGGCCAGCTTTATATAAATCTTCAGCATACTTACCTAGTAATACTGCATTTGTCGTCAAACCAATATCTTGGATTCCTTCTATTTTTGTTAATTCTGCAATTAAACTTGGCAATTCTTTACGTAATAAAGGTTCGCCTCCTGTAATGCGCAGTTTATCAACACCTAGCGATGCAAAAATGCGCGCAATTCGTACCATTTCTTCATAGGTTAATAGTTCCTCTTGCGGTAAAAATGCGTAATCATTACCAAAGATTTCCTTCGGCATGCAATACGTACAACGGAAATTACAACGGTCGGTCACAGAAATCCGTAAATCTCGAATCGGTCGACCAAACTTATCTATGACTTTAGCCATTCTCTCATCTCCTTATCCTGTTCAAGTGTGTTCACATTCATAAAAACTTCTAGCTGATTCGTTAAATATACACCATCTACTTTCATTATACTAGATGTGTCAAAAACATCTTGCATTCGATAGCGCTTTGCTTGTAAAGCTTCTAAAATTATTTCTCTCTCTGATAAATTCCAAACAGAAACAAGAGGTTGTAAACGACCAGCCACTTCAACGACTGTAATTCCCGATTGGTGACGTTCGATTAATTTCCCCATGATCATTGTATCAATCAGTGGCATATCGCAAGGAAGAATAACATATTGTTCGGCTTCTACTGCAACCATCGCAGAGTAAATACCTGCTAAAGGCCCACAACCAACAAATGGTTCTATATCAGTAATGACATGGTAGTCTGACGGGAATTTCGGCAATAATTCCTCCCGTGTAACGACTACGACTTCATCACAGACTGCACGTAATACTGCAGATGTTTTTTCATAAAAAAACGCTCCATCTAATGTGGCGAATGCTTTCGGTGAACCGTATCTCCGTGACAAACCACCAGCAAGTAAAATTCCAACCGTTGATTTCATCGTTGTTGTCCTTTCTTGATTAATTATGTTGTAACCAACTCATAAACCACTGATCTAATGCAGCTCTTTCTTCACGATGAGCAATCTGATCGTAATGCTCCATTTCTTCATCCAAGCCTATAACTAACGCAATCTGTTCCAAGTATTGCAATGACTCCCAATCGTCTTGCTCCCGAACAAGTACGACTTTCTCGCCCGTCTCATCTTTATAGCCTTCCACTAAGATAATATCTGGCGCTGCCCATTTAGCTAACTGAATGAGTTGCTCATAATTTAGTTGCTGCTGTAATATATATTGTGTAAACCCTCCACCAGCAACGAGAGAAGCATCTGCACCAGAGGAAATATACTGTATCGAGTCCTTCCGCTCATCAGGCATATCAAGTTGTGCCCCATGCCCATGATGTTTAATCACTGCAACTTTTAACTCATGTTCTTTGGCAAGGCGAATCCAGTGGGTTAAAAGAGTTGTTTTACCACTGTTTTTGAATCCAACCACATGGAGCGTTTTTATAGATCCCATGTTTTCGTACCTATTTCTTGGCCTAATAACAAGACATCTACTTCCATCCCCGTTTGAAAACCACTTGAATCAGCAGGGAACACAATGATTCCATTCCCCCTTGCGATGGATGAGACAGCATTTGATTTATTAAATCCTGCTGGAACAACTGTTGCCACATTTCCATTCATATACCATATGGCGCGCACAAATCGTGTAAAAGGATTACTTTTTGGAAAATCTCCACCTAGCACAGCTTTCATCCTTGGCATATACGGTGTGGTACATCCCATCATTGCTAGAATTGCTGGACGAGTAAATAATTCAAAGCCAGTAAAACAAGCAGATGGATTGCCCGATAAACCAAATAATAATTTATTACCTAATACAGCAACAGTCGTCACACTACCCGGTCGCATCATGACTTTATTGAATAACACTTTTGCCCCGAGCCGTCGGTAAATTTCTGGCAAATAATCATAGTCTCCTACCGAAACTCCACCGGTTGTAATGACGAGATCCGACTGCTCCAAAGCTTCTGTAATCAGTACTGTACATGCATCCAAATCGTCTTCCATCGTCCCTAATGACTGATAAGTAACACCCATCCGATCTAACTGCCCTTGTAACATCGGTCCATTGGAGTTACGAATTTTCCCAGGGACTAAGTCCTCGTCAACTCCTAATAACTCTGTTCCCGTAGAAACGAGACTTACTTTTGGTATTGTAGCGACTTGTACTTTTGCATACCCAAAAGTCGCCAATAAAGCAATCGTTCCTGGATGAATAACAGAACCCGCTTCAATCAGTATCTCTCCTTCTTTCGCATCTTCGCCTTGAAAAGAAATATTATCGCCTGACTGAAACACTTTCGTGATGGAAAACCCGTCTGCCGTTTCTGTCGTATCTTCCAACATAATAATTGCATCAGCTTTTGGCGGTAAGATAGCACCTGTCATAATTCGATATGCTTCACCTGTCTGTAGCTCTTGCTCTCCTACATGACCCGCACCAATTTCTCCAATCACACGAAATGCTACCGGATTATCCGTTGTAACTTGCGCTGAATCTTCTGCTCGAATTGCAAATCCATCATAAGCGGAACGATTAAACGGTGGCACGTCATGCTTGGCAATAATCGGCTCCACTAATATTCGACCGTATGCGGCTTGCAATGGGATTACCTCTTTATCTAGACGTTTTTTACTATGATCCATTACTAATTGTACTGCATCTTTTACTGGTATTGCCATTCTCTCCATGCCAACATCCCCCTACTAAATCACACTATCTATACAAAATCTATCACAGATAGATAAAGACTTCCAGCGTAGCACTGGATGTCTTTATT
The DNA here is from genome assembly GCA_026169505.1 of Pseudogracilibacillus sp. Classification (GTDB taxonomy): domain Bacteria; phylum Bacillota; class Bacilli; order Bacillales; family Amphibacillaceae; genus Pseudogracilibacillus. The sequence goes on along the minus strand of JAPFCO010000051.1, from coordinate 12,937 downwards.
ATAAATGCGTTATATCACTAAATGTCCCTACATACCGAACCGTATCTCCTGTGTCATCTTTTACAGTACTTATCGATAACAGCTGTAAATACTCCTCGCCATCTTTTCTTTTATTCCAAACCTCACCTTGCCATAAGTCTTCGGTCAATATTTGGGACCACATTTCTTTATAAAAGTCTGCATCTTGTCTGCCAGAACTTAAAATATTCGGATTTGCACCAATCGCTTCCTCTTCTTCATAACCAGTTAAATCTGTAAATGCCGGATTAACAGAGACAATGATACCGGAAGCGTTTGTGACGATAATCCCTTGCCCGGTTGAATCGAATACGTCTTTTGATAAGGACAATCGATCCATATAATACAACCAAAGGACAAGCACCATACTTACGAGTGCCACTTGAGAAAATGCCATGAATCCTATGGAATACGAGCCTGTAATAGAAAATATAGTAGACAACAATAGCGGTGGGAAGAATCCACCAAGTCCACCCATCATAGAAACAATTCCATTTGCAATCCCTGCTTGCTTATTAAAATAAAAGGGGACAAGTTTAAAGATAACCCCGTTTCCAATACCTGCTGTAAGAGCAATTAAGAGGCTTCCTACTGTATAAAGCCCAATCGCTGGTGAGAATGCTAGAATAATTGCCGCGACAGTCAATCCTGCAAATACCCCCAGCAAAGTGAATAATGGTTGGAATCGATCCGCAAGCCAACCACCGACTGGGCGTACCAATGTTGCTACAACAATGAATCCCGCTGTCCGCATTCCCGCATCCACTTTATCTAATGCAAAGAAATCGACTAAAAAACTTGGTAAAAACACGGTAAAAGCTACGAACGAACCAAATGTAATAAAATAGAATAAAGAGAAAAACCAAAGTTTCTCATTTTTATAGACTCCTTTTATCTGTTCCATAATCGGAGACTTCTCACGTTTCTCTTGTCGATCTCCTAGAAAGAAGTTTAAGGCGACAAAAGCTAGCAACAATCCTAAATAAATTTGTACCGTTAATGTCCAACCATATTTCGTTGCAATCACCGGAGCGGCGAATGTGGAAACCGCTGTACCAATATTCCCCATCCCATAAATCCCGTTAATTAAACCGTGCTTTTCTTTCGGGTAATATTTCGGCAAAGACGTTACCCCGACTGAAAACACTGCTCCTCCAATTCCCAAAAATGTACCACCGATTACTAAATCAGTCAAAGTCGTCGCAATACTAATATAATAAACAGGAACAAGCAGGATGATGAAACTTATGAAAAACACCATCCGTGCCCCAACTACATTGGCATAATAACCTAATGGAATACGTAAAATTGATCCTAATACGACTGGAATTGCCGTAACAATTGCTACATGTTCTGGAGCAATTGCAATATCTTCCCGAATAAATGGGAGTAAAGAAGAAATTAACACCCATACCATAAAACCAACGACTAAGTTGAGTGTTTGTAATGGTAGTTGCACCTTCTTAATCATCGAATCAGCTCATTTCTACTAATTAAATAATGGATGAATAGATATTGTCAAATAACTCTTTTTGCTCATCTTCTCTTAATACATTTTCAACCATCGGAAAGATAACAGATTCCTCTTTGACGAAATGAAACGTAATGACCTCAAACGCTTCTCCCGCATCACGTACTAATGCTCTCATATCATCCATCGAAAATTCTCCGATATTTCCCCGTGTATGGTGTAGAAAATGACCAATATATGCATCAATCTCTAAATGCTCTTCCTCTACCGCTTTCACGGGACCTTGTTCTGCTCCGACATAAACCTCTAATTTTTTAAATAAATATTTTTCTTCTTTCTCCGTATGATTTTTCAAAGGCTCAATAAATTCCTTAATCATCTTACGCAATGTTTGTAATGCTTCATGCCCTTCTTCCAATGTATAGACATCATTTTCAAACGCAATAACAATCGTATGCCATTGATCCATCAAATGGTTTAAATATTGATGCTCGTTCTCTAACACTCTTAAAGCTGGTAATTTAAAGGTAAACTCCGAATGACTTTTCATAAACACACCTCTACTTTAATTTGCCTTTCGCTTTGGTCGTTCATGTCTTCGGTATAAAATATAACTTCTACCGACATAATTGACTGGTACACTCCATGCATGTACGAGTCTTGTAAATGGCCAGATTGCAAAAATTAGGAATCCTGATAAGACATGTAACTGAAATGAAAGTGGCACACCTACCATTAATTGTGCATCAGGTTGTAACGTAAATAAGGAACGGAACCAAACAGATATCGAATCACGATAATCGAATCCTACCACGACATTATTTGTTACAAGCGCTGCGTACACTCCGATGAAAATGATGAACAATAATAAACTATTAACGATTAAATCCGATGTAGAAGATAATTTACGGACAGTTTTAATCGAAAATCGACGAAACGTTAGGATGAACATACCTGCAAAGGTAACAACTCCAAAAAAAACTCCACCCCAAACTGCTCCCAAATGGTACATATGATCACTAATTCCAACCGCTTGTGTCCATGATTTCGGAATACCGAGGCCTGACACATGACCTATAAACACTGGTATAATCCCTAGGTGAAATAACAAACTACCTATCATCAATTGTTTCTTCTCAATAAATTCACTTGATTTTGCCGTCCATCCAAATTGATCATAACGATATCTAAAAATATGACCCACAACAAACACAACCATACAAACGTACGGAAAAATCACCCACAAAAATTGATTAATCATTGGCATGTACCCCCTCTTGCGTAATACAAGATTTAAAAGTTTCACGCATACCACGTACTAAATGAGCATACGCACTTTCATACTTTTCCAATGCATGCATCAAATGAAATGAACCATCTTCTAAAACAGCGAGTAATAAAGCTAAGCTTTCTTGTGCTCGTGGATCCCCCTTCCATTCTGCAGCGTAAATAAATTCACACATAAGTGGAAGTAAGTCAGCCAATTCTCCTTTAGGCATATTTAAACCAAACATCTCATACATCACTTTCAGTCGCGCTAACATTTGTCCTCGACCTTTGGAATCTTCGAATTTCACATACGTCATAAATAAAGTTGCATCTTTTTGAAAATCAAATACTTCTGTGTACGTTGTCTGCATCTCATAGAGTGTTTTATGTTCTGTTGCCTTCACATACTCTTTAATATAAGCATAGCCGGGATGAGTCGTTGCAACGAGCTCATCCAGATCTGCTAGCGTAATTGGCTTTTCTTCCGGGTAGCAAAATTGATCTGTAAAGAAACCGAAAACTTCCTTCTCTTCATATAATTGATCGAGGTCAATCACGCCAAATCCCTCCATAGAAGTTCTCTTGATAAATTTGTTCTCCAGTCATATTTTCTTGTCCTGGTGAAACAGGCCCACAACCATCACATTCACCATTCTCCCCCATGACAGAATAACTGAATTGACTTTGATCTGGGCTACCACCAGCTTCTCCTAGACCTTCATACCCCATCGAACCTTGCGAACGATACACGTTCATCTGTGTTTCTTTATGTGAGCTTGGAATAACAAAGCGGTCTTCGTATTTCGCAATGGCTAACAAACGATACATTTGTGTCGTCTGATTTGCTGTTAGACCTACACGTGCTAGTTTTGTTTCATCAAAGTCACGTCCAGAAGAAGCTGCACGCATATACGAACGCATCATCGCCATTCTTTGTAAAGAACCTTTCACTGTTTCGGTATCTCCAGCCGTTAGCATATTTGCTAAGTACTGAATCGGAATACGCATTTCTTCAATTGCAGGGAAAATCATATCCGGATTTTTAATGGAATCTTTTCCTTCAAAGTAGTTCATAATCGGACTTAATGGTGGTACATACCAAACCATAGGTAATGTACGGTATTCCGGATGCAACGGAAATGCTAACTTGTGTTGGATTGCTAATTTATACACTGGCGAATTTTGTGCGGCTTCAATCCAATCTTCTGCAATACCATCTTTTCTCGCTTGTTCAATGATTGCAGGATCAAATGGATCTAAAAACAGATCACATTGTGCTTCATATAAATCTTTCGGGTCTGGTGTTGATGCCGCTTCAAGCACACGATCCGCATCATATAATAGAACACCTAAATAACGAATTCGACCTGTACATGTTTCAGAGCATACAGTCGGAAGTCCTGATTCGATTCTCGGGAAACAGAACGTACACTTCTCCGCTTTATTTGTTTTCCAGTTAAAATATACTTTCTTATACGGGCATCCCGTCATACAATAACGCCAGCCACGACATGCATCTTGGTCTACTAAAACAATTCCATCTTCATCACGCTTATACATTGCCCCAGACGGACATGATGCCACACAGCTTGGATTTAAGCAGTGCTCACACAGACGTGGTAAATACATCATAAACGCTTGTTCAAAATTAAATTTAATCTCTTCTTCAATTTTTTCAATGTTCGGGTCTTTCGGTCCTGTCACATGAGCACCAGCTAATTGGTCTTCCCAGTTCGGTCCCCATTCAGGATCCATGTATTCACCAGTAATTACTGATTTCGCACGTGCTACTGGCGTATGTTCACTGTCTGCAGCTAATGTTAACTTTTCATAATCATATGTCCACGGTTCGTAATAATCTTTCATTTCAGGCATATCTGGGTTATAAAAGATTTTCCCAAGAGCGATTTTGGATAATTTAGAACCAGATTTCAATTCTAACTTTCCATTTTTCAAATGCCAGCCACCTTTGTACATCTCTTGATCTTCCCAACGTTTTGGATAACCGATACCAGGTTTTGTTTCTACGTTGTTAAACCACATATACTCCGCACCTTCTCGGTTCGTCCACGTTGTTTTACACGTTACACTACAAGTATGACATCCAATACACTTATCCAAGTTCATGACCATTGCAATTTGCGCTTTAATCTTCAAGCCAGTCTACCTCCTTCTTTTTACGTACCGCTACATATTCATCTCGCTGATTTCCAATAGGACCATAATAGTTAAATCCATAACTTAATTGTGCATAACCACCAACCATTTGTGTAGGTTTCATATGAATTCTTGTTGGCGCATTATGACTTCCTGCTCGTGTATCTGTTAGTTCGGATGCCGGCACATGGATATGTTTATCTTGCGCATGATACATAAACATTGTTCCTTTTGGCATTCTGTGACTGACAACCGCCCTCGCTGCGACAACTCCATTTCGGTTATACACTTCTAACCAATCATTGTCATCAATTCCATGAGCTTTCGCATCTACATTCGAAATCCATACGGTTGGTCCTCCTCTAAATAATGTCAACATATGTTGGTTATCTTGGTAAGTCGTATGAATATTCCATTTACCATGCGGTGTTAAATAACGTAAAACTAACGCATCCTGTCCACCACGTATCTCTTTATCACGTGGCCCGAGCACCATTGGCGGTAATGTTGGTTTATACACAGGCAATGATTCTCCAAAGTCCATAAACAGTTGATGGTCTAAATAAAAATGCTGCCGTCCTGTTAAAGTTCTAAACGGTACTAAGCGCTCAATATTTGTCGTAAACGGTGAATAACGTCTTCCTAATTTATTCGAGCCACTAAATACCGGCGTTGGAATGACTTCTCGTGGTTGGACCGTAATACTATCAAATGTAAAACGTTCTGCCGCCCGATCTGCCGAAATATCTTTCAATTCCACCCCTGATGTTTCTTCTGCCACTTCAAATGCCTTTTGAGATACACGCCCATTAGTAGCTGATGAAAGAGTAAGTACTGCTTCTACTACTCGTTTTCCCGTATCTAATCGTGGTAAGCCATGCTTAATCGTTCTCTGTCCGTCCTCTTCGTAATAGACCCCGTTGATTCCTTTCATCATCTCATACTCTTCTTTTACAGAAAAGTTCACTCCATGTGCCCCAACCTTACCTGTTTCAATATTCGGTCCTAACGACACATACTTATCATAGATTTGTGAATAATCTCGTTCAACGATTTGCATTGCTGGCATCGTTTTGCCCGGAACAGCCTCAACTTCACCTTTTTTCCAATCTTTTATTTCTCCTAATGGTTGTGCAATTTCTTGTGGCGAATCATGAGCCAAAGGTGAAGTTACTAAATCTTTATACACACCTGGTAAATGCACTTTTGCCATTTCAGAGAATTCTTCCGCAATCGTCTTATAAATATCCCAATCAGAACGTGATTCCCATAATGGATCAATTGCTCGGTTAAATGGATGAACGAATGGATGCATATCTGTTGATGACAGATCTTCTTTTTCATACCACGTTGCTGCAGGCAAAACGACATCTGCATAAATTGGTGTCGTCGTCATCCTAAAATCTAATGCGACAAGTAAATCTAGTTTTCCTTCTACTTCATCACGCCATTTAATTTCTTCAGGCTTCATCTCTTCATTCGGTTCAGCAAATAAATTGCTCGTTGCTCCAAATAAATGTTTCATGAAATACTCTTGTCCTTTTGCGGAACTCGACACTAAGTTCGACCGCCAAACAAATAATGAACGCGGGAAGTTCTCAGGTGCATCAGGATCTTCAATCGCAAATTCTGTTTCACCACTTTTAAGCTGTTCTACTGTATGGGCAATAATTTCTTCTTCTGTTTTCTTGCCCGCTTTTGCTGCTTCTTCTGCCAATAGTAGACTGTTTTTGTTAAATTGCGGATAAGATGGCAACCATCCTAATCTCGCTGCCAACACATTAAAGTCTGCAGGGTGTTGATAACGTGACTCGCCTGCTACTGCAGATGTTAATGTGTCTGTACCTGCTTCTTCATATTTCCATTGGTTTGTTGCAAAATAAAAGTAAGATGTTGCATTTTGTAAGCGCGGCGGTGCTTGCCAATCACGTGCAAAGGCAATATTGTTCCAGCCTTCAATTGGACGCACTTTTTCCTGACCAACATAATGTGCCCAGCCACCACCGTTCGTACCTTGGGATGCAGTCAACGTAACTAAATTTAAAATCGAACGATAAATCGTATCACTATTAAACCAGTGGTTAATTCCTGCTCCCATAATAATCATCGAACGACCATCTGTATCTATTGCATTTTGTGCAAACTCACGAGCGATTTGCGTCACTAATTCGGGCTTTACATCTGTTATTGGTGCTTGCCATGCAGGTGTATAAACCGAATGCTCATCTTCATAACTTTCTGCAACATGTGTTGCTCCTTCACGTTTTACTCCATATTGACTTAACATTAAGTCGTAAATGGTCGTTACTAATTTTGTTGTACCATCTGCACAGACCATTTCTTTTGCTGGAATCGATCGTGTAAATGTCCCATTCCCTCCGTTATCAAAATATGGAAAGACAATTTCCGACCATGTACTATCATGATCGATTACGGACATTGCTGGATCGATGACAGAACCGTCTTCATTTTCTAAAATTAAGTTCCATTTTGCTTCATCTTCCCAACGTTGTCCCATCGTTCCGTTCGGGACAATGATATTATCGGTTGCTTCATCGATAATAACTGGTTTCCAATCAGCATGTTCCACCTCTTGTCCTAGATCACTTGCTCGAACAAATCGGCCTGCTTTATACGTATCTTCATGCTCTTCTAACATAATTAAGAAAGGCATATCCGTGTATTGCTTCGCATAATTAATAAACATTTCTTCTTGTCGTTGCTCATAGAACTCATCTAAGATAACATGTGTCATTGCTTGCGCTACTGCTGCATCTGTCCCTGGATTTGCCGCAATCCAATCATCGGCATGTGTCACACTTTCCGCATAGTCAGGTGCAACGGACACTACTTTTGTTCCTTTATAACGTACTTCTGTTAAAAAGTGTGCATCAGGCGTTCGAGTTAACGGAACATTTGATCCCCACATAATAATATAACCAGCATTAAACCAGTCACTCGATTCAGGCACATCTGTTTGCTCTCCCCATATTTGTGGAGATGAAGGTGGTAAGTCAGCATACCAATCATAGAAGCTCAGCATTTCCCCACCAAGTAAAGATAAAAATCTCGCGCCCGAAGCGTAACTAATCATCGACATAGCCGGAATCGGTGTAAAACCTGCAATCCGATCTGGACCATATTTTTGAATCGTATAAATTAATTGTGCAGAAATAAGCTGTGATGCCGCTTTCCAATCAACTCGAACATGCCCGCCTTTACCACGAGCTTTCTTATATGTATCCGATTTCTCTTTGTCTTCAACAATGCTTGCCCACGCTTTAATTGGATCACGATATTCATCTAACGCTGCAGTCCACATCGTCCACAGTTTTCCACGCATATATGGATACTTCACTCGCAAAGGGCTATATTCATACCAAGAAAACGATGCCCCTCTCGGACATCCACGTGGTTCAAATTCTGGCATATCCGGTCCACATGATGGATAATCAATTTGTTGGTTCTCCCACGTAATTACCCCATTTTTTACAAAAACCTTCCAACTACAAGAACCAGTACAGTTCACCCCATGAGTCGTTCGTACCACTTTGTCATGTGACCAACGTTGGCGATACATGTTTTCCCATTCTCTGCTTTTTTCTTCTAATGCCGACCAATCTTCTGAATATTTTTCAACAGGTTCAAAGAACTTCAAAGCACTTCTTTTTTTCATTGAATGAGTCACCCCTTTAACTAAACTGATACTACTTTTCACTTTTTCAAATACCGTTTCAACTACTGTCATATTAACTTTTATTACTTATTACCTACCCAGATTATATCGTTAATAAACATCATCTATCAATGGTAAAATTCCGATAAAACGATGACTAAATTATGTAGATTTAAAGAACAATTCGAGGATAGGTGTTGTGATATTTTGTATTCTCAACAAAGGACAAAACACTACTAAAATTCAATCCTAATTGAGAATAAATACCTAATTCATCCAAGTAAACTACCCTTAATTATATAATAGAAAATATTTTTTAAAATTGACCTAGATCAATTTTTTTTAATTAAATTTATGATATGGTGATAATTTCATAAATATCTATTTGAATGAAATCACTAATAAATAAAAGATGATGTTATAATATAGTACAAGCAACCATCTGTTAGATTGGAGGAATAAGAAGTGATTATACGAGAACGAGCCGATGCTTTTATTATGATTGAACAACATCGCCATGCTACAATATCCGGAAAGCTATTTGACCAAGTAAAACCAAACCTTGCGTTAACTAACGATATCTTACATGATGCTTTACGCACTGCAATCTATCAACATGATGTCGGTTGGATTCCTTTTGATGCAACTCCATTTTGGGATGACAAAGAAATGGCCCCTTATAGTTTTATTACGTATCCTAACTCCATCAAAACAGTCCTTTACAAGGATGGAATTGACCAAGTTACAAATGTTGATCCATATGCGGGTTTATTGTGTAGTGAGCATTATATCCGTTTTTTAGTGAAGGATGAAACAACCCTTTCACAACAATTCATCGAAGCCGAACGTATCCGGCAAACAAATATCATCTCCTCACTTACCCATTATGAAGAAGAATCTTTTGCAACACATTATGAGCTGATCCAGTTTTTCGATAATCTCTCCTTATACCTATGTCTTCACGAACCAGGTACAAGAGAAGAGGATATACATTACTTTTTTAAACGAGGAATCCCACTGCCTAAAATTTATGGAGGTGTCAGATTAAACCTTGCATGGGATCGCACTCAGATCTTGCTGGATAAAGCTTTGTTTATAGCGCCAATAAAGGTTTTACTCCCCTATAAAATCGTCATGAAAGAACAGATTAATGAAGTTGGATTAGTTGATGCATGGAAAAGAGCACCGATTGAAACCGTGCAGTTAACTGTAACAAACTAGACGATATGAAGAACGATAGACTTAGGAAGGATTTCTCTTCAACTAACGAGAGCAGTAACCTATAAGAAAAAAATTGGAGGATAGTAAATGAAGTTTTCACAGTCTAAAGTAAGTTTGTGCTTACTCTTATTCGGTATATTCATAGTTGGCTGTTCCATGGGACAATCTAAACCCCATATAGAGGGCTACATTCTTGAAGTAGAAGAAAATGAGTTATTGCTTGCGAAAAACATATCATCAGCAGATTATGAAGAAATAAAAGACACTCCCATAAACGAACTACATAAGGGAAATCTCAACTTAATTTATATAAGTTATGAAGATGAAATAGCCTTCAATAAGGGAAATGAAATAGACATTTGGTTAGATGGTGATATTGAAGCCTCCTATCCAGAAAAAGCCAAAGCAAAGAAAATCGAATTAAAAGAGTAGAATTTCATTTAACAAACGCTCCGTTGTTTTCATCCGAGCGTTTGATTTATTTTTTTACCGATATCCTTCTATTAGTTCTTGTAGTTATCAACATTTTGTTAACATATTATTCACATAATTGTTAACGCTTTACTTACACTACTAAACTTGTTCATATTTTTTAGGTACCTTCATTTTTATTCCGTCAACTCTCTACGCCTTTTTGTTAATCTATATTTACATAGCACAACAACTGCCGCAATAAATAAAGCTCCTCCTGTGATCAACGCTACATCATTCATGGCGCCTTGGACAGATCCCCCACCATAGATGAATGCGAAATACCCATTCACACCGTACGTTGCTGGTAAATAGTCACCGATATGTTGATAGGTTGTGGATAATAATACACGTGGTACAAGCGCACCCGATGTTGCTAATTGCAATGCAGTAAGGACAATATTTACTACCATCCCAATATTGCCAAAAAGTATAACAAATAACTGTGATACCGCAAGGAAACTATAGAATAATAACATTTGAAATCCCCATAAAGATAACAAACTCTTATTTATTTCCACATGAAACACGCTTAATAAGCCAATCGTTAAACAAGCAATCATTGCCGCAGCAACTAGATTGATTACTTGCCTTGCCAAAAATGAGCTCATTACAGAGTGTTTTCCTGTCAGCTTTCCCTCTGCAAGCTGCAGATGTTGACTGATTAACATCGCACCGATAAAAGAAGCAAGCACTATTAGCAACGGAATCATCGATATTGCAAAACCGTCCCGATCGTGTACTTTAATAACATTTCCTTCTACTGGATGTTGGATCATATTTTCCGTTATATTTATAACAAGTTCATCTGCCATTGGTTGTGCTTGTGCAGGAATATCCGCTTGTGTCATCACTTGCTCCGGCAAAACAGCTTGATTTATATGGAGAAAAACCTCCCTATCTATTCTCTCCGTCATTTCCCCGGCAATTCCTTCCATCATTTGTCGCAATAAAGTAGGATTCGTTTGATTAATATAATAATCTACAACCCCATGTTGCACTGTTAAAAGTTGATCCGTAAAATAGTTGTCAATATGAACAACCATTTCTACCTCATGACGTTCTAACGCTTGTTTCGCTTCTTTTAATGATTCGTAAGCCTGCGTTTGAACGACATCCGTTTCTAATAATGTTTTTTTCACTGCTGCCCCTATTTGCTCATCTTCCGTTACAATCGCAACCTCGATTTGATCCACTCGGTCATAAACCCCATCATAAGCAGTGAGCCAAACGATAAAGAAGATGATTTGAAAAGCTATAGCAGCTGCTAATCCAAGATAGGTTTCGCGTTTTTGTAAAAATTGTTTTAATGTATTCATTTATATCTTTCCTTCCTCATTATTGACTGTAAGTACTTACTTGCATAGCGTGTAAAAAAAACACTCACCTTCGCAAGTGTATTAGCGGATTGATTGAATGAATAAATCAATATGATTTTCCACAAACATATCGATTGTCATTTCTTCATCTGGAAGCATCCGTTTTTTCATCATAAAAAAACCAAAGTTAATAAAAATGAAACTATCTACTGTAGTGGCTACGTCTATCTTCTTAATTTTTTCTTTCAAGATCATATTATTAAAATAATCTTCTAATATATATTTATATTTTTGTGGAATCCGACTAAGCATTTCATTCAATTCGGGAAATTGATTTGCTTCCTTCAAGCTTAATAATATGAGAAATTGCTTTTCATGTAATAGTACTTGATATTGCTTTGCTAACATTTTTAAATCCTTTTCAATATCCCATATGATATGGTCAGAAAAGTAATCGAATAATGGTTCTGCAAAAGCATACTTTTCCACTGCCGCCTCCACGATCCCCTTCTTATTACCAAAGTGGCGAAAAATAGTGACTTCATTTACGCCCGCCCAATTAGCAATTTCTTTTGTTGTCGCGCCTTTATATCCTTTTTCATTGACTAACTCGACTGCCGCTTCAATGACTTTGTCTCTCGTTGACATGATGCATCATGACTCCTTTAATGTATGCAAGTAAATACTTACATTCATTATAACTTTACCTTTCTATAAGTCAATCTAAACTTATTTATATTTCAAACCCTATTGACAATGAGAATCATTTTCACTATCATTGATATGTATAAAGGAGGAAGATAAATATGTATATTGTTACAAACACATCGAAGATTAAGCTTGGAGAAAGTCATAAACTTGTTACCCGTTTTGATAAAGAAGGTCAAATTGAAAAAATGCCAGGATTCTTAGGGTTAGAAGTAATGGTTACAGATAAATTAAAAGATTACGATGAAGTTACTGTGAACACAAAATGGGAAGATGAAGCATCTTTTAAACATTGGATGGATAGTGATGCATTTAAACAAGCACACTCGTATAAAGGTGGCAGACCTGACTATATTATTTCAAATAAAATCGACTTTTATGACGTAAAAATAGTACGACAACCAATTGTTCCAGTTTAAAAATAGATTACAGTTGACATTGAGAATGATTTTCATTATCATATAAGTATGCAATAAATAGAAGAGGAAAAAATCTTCTTCCCCCCCTTTTTAAGCATAAAGCCTTTATCGATAAAGATAAGGGCTTTATTTTTTCATATTTAATCAATTTATAATACAGGTTTATCGCACAAGATTATCTTTTTTAATGATGAAATTCACTCAATTA
>JAPFCO010000041.1 GCA_026169505.1 Pseudogracilibacillus sp. | reverse complement strand
TCAGATGAAGGTTTAGCTGTTTTTGAATGGTTAGATGAAATGAATCAAGCAGAGACATTTACAAATTATGGGAGTGACTGGGAGGATCCACGTGGACCGTTTTTTGCAGAACAAGTTGGAATGTATTTTGACTCTACAGCAAACACGGCGGAAGTAATTAAAAATGCACCATTTGAAGTTGGTTCAGCACCACTCCCGGGTGCTGATGATACGGACAGACAAGGACTAGTAGTTGGTGGTGCCTCATTATGGATTACAAATCAAGTGGCTGAAGAGGAACAAGAAGCAGCCTGGGAGTTTATTAAATTCACAACACAGGCTGACGTACAGGCGGAGTGGGCAGCAGCAACAGGTTACTTCCCTATTACACCGGCAGCATATGAGGAAGATACATTAAATGATGTATATGAAGAGTATCCTCAGTTTAAAGTTGCAGTGGAACAATTAGAAGATACGACAGTAACTCCAGCGACACAAGGTGCTTTAACGACTGTTTTACCTGAAGCGAGAAAGATTATTGAAACAGAGCTTGGTGAAATGTACGAAGGAAAAGACCCGCAAGACGCGGTTGATTCTGCTGCAGAGAAGATAACTAAAGCTTTGGAATAAAAGGAGTATCGACAAATGGTTCTAAATTTTGCACATCGGGGCTCTTTAACGGAGGCCCCCGAAAATACAGTAGCAGCAATGAAAAAAGCAATCGCACATGGGGCACAAGGAATAGAGCTTGATGTCCAGTTAACGAAAGACGATCAGCTCATTCTTATTCACGACCACCATGTAAGACGCTTTAACAAAGCAGTGAAAGGCAATGTGAGAGATTATACGTTAGCTGAATTAAAGCGAATTGATATAGGTTCATCTTTTTCAGAAAAATTTGCTCATGAACGATTGGCGACGTTAGAAGAAGTACTTGAAATTATCCCAAAAGAAATTCAACTAAATATTGAAATAAAAAATGCGCCGATTATGTATGAAAATATTGAAGTTATTTTATTAGCGTGTTTACGTCATCGTGAGCGTACAGAAAATACGATAATCTCTTCATTCGATCATCAAACATTGGTACAGATCCAGCAAGAAGAGCCAAACATTATGATCGGTTTATTACTGAAACAACAGATTATAAAACCGTGGCAATACGCACAAAATAGTTGTCTAAATGTGTACTCGATTCATCCGGATAAAATCCATGTCAATCAGGAATTTATTATAAAATGTCATGAAGCTGGATATAAAGTATTTCCATATACAGTGAATGATATTGCGACTTATGAACAACTTAGTTCTTGGGGGATTGATGGCGTTTTTTCCAATAATCCAGCAATTTTTTCCGATAGATAAAGAAAAGCCTCGCGTCTATGAGGCTACTGAAAAACTTTATTAAATAAAAATAATGGAGAATAATGATACTAAGCATCCTGGCTATACGAAGATTCCTATGGGAGATAAGAGATCGGCGAGACTACTTAGTGCGCAGCCCAAGGCAGACGAAGACCGTCACGTCCTGTGACAACATCTGAACTAGCACGTCCTGTGCGTCGGAGGCTCGACACTCGCCCATGGAAAGCGAAGTATAGCCAGGATGCGAATTCCACGTTCGAAAAAATGTGAAAGTGCTGACTTTTTTAGTGTCCTCGTATCTATTGCGAGGCTTTTCTCATGATGGAAGCGGCTGAAAAGAATATGCAAATCTAGAAGATGAGGTGACAGCAAATGAAAAAAGTTCAGTTCATCGTATTATTGAGTATATTATGTTGTATAATCATTGGCTGTTCAAAAGATGAGCCGTTGGAAGAGGTCATTATTGATGATCAACCTTTACTATCACCCCAATATATAATGAATATCGCCCATCGCGGCGCATCAGGACATAGTCCAGAGCACACGATTAGCGCTTATGAAAAGGGGGAAGCAATGCAGGCAGATTATATTGAAATTGATTTGCAATTAACGAAAGATCAACAACTAATTGCCATGCATGATGATACTGTTACCCGTACGACAGATGGTAAAGGTGAAGTACAACAATTAACATTAGATGAAATTATCGATTTAGATGCGGGCAGTTGGTTTAACGAAGCATACCCAGCCTCAGCAGAAGTTGTTTATGAAGACGAGACTGTTCCAACATTGGCAGATGTATTGGGGAATTTTGGGGTGGATGCGAATTATTATATTGAAACAAAAACCCCAGAGAAATATCCTAATATGGTGAAAGAACTTGTGGCAACGCTAGAAGAATATGATCTTATTGATGATGAACTCCCTGAAGGACAGGTGATCATTCAATCGTTTAGTGAGCAAAGTTTACAAGAGGTCACAACATTGGCTCCATCCTTGCCATTAATTCAATTATTAAATAAAGACGCATTGAAACAACTTGATGATGAAAGGATCGCTGCGATTAGCTCTTATGCGATTGGAGTAGGAGTTAATTATGAAGCATTAACAGACGCACAGATTGAAGCGTTTAAAGCGAATGGCTTATTAATCCATGCATATACTGTAAACGATGAAAAAGAGATGAGCGAGTTAATCCAACGGGGTGTAACAGGTATATTCACGAACTATCCTGATCGATTAACGAATTTATTAGAAGAACTAAAAGCAGATCAATAAAAAGAGTGTTCAGATGATGACATCTTAGGAGAAGACTTCACCATCTGTAGGTGACTAAATCACAACTAGCTCATGATATTAATTCTTTTAAATTAATTCGTTTTGCAATAAAGTACACGATCGGAATAGCCACCACCATTGTGATAAATTCACTAATTCCACCTGTAATCCAAAGAAATATGAATGTTCCTTCTAAATGTAAAAATACCTTAAGCATATAAGCAATAATAAACATATTGAACGAAAAGACGAAAGAGTTCACTAACATTAATACGTGTTTATTAGTTATATAGCGAGCTAAAATCATTGTTATTCCTAATGAGATAATTGTATGAGTCAATCCAAAAATAAGATCGACTTTGGTAGGAGATAGAAATAAATTAGCTAAAAACACGCCTCCTACAATTCCCCAGAAAAACTTTTTATTAAACACGATAAAGTGATTAAATAATTCAGAAATACGAAACTGGATATTCGTAAATCCAAAAGGTGCGACAGTTGCTGTCAAGACAAAATAAAGCGCAGCAATTACTGCGTTAATAATTAATGTATTTATGTTCATTCCGATTCTCTCCTTAGTTTTTTAGCGTGGGATGGTTGCGAACCACGGTGATCACTCACAATAATCAAGTATAATTGAATCATAATCCGTCTGTCAAAATAAAGCACCTTCTGCTGAAGGATAGGCAAATGGAACAGCGCCCGAGTAAACAAAAGATGACTGTGAGCAATGAGAAGGGTCCCCGAGCAAACCTATTCAAGCTAGAAAATAATTGGATTTTCATTTCATATCCTAGAAAGCTCTCGGCACTTACAAGAGACGTTAAAAAAATGATTAACTTAAGGATATGTTACAAACAGTTGCATCAATCTTTGTACTCGGGATTCATCTCTAGAATATGTGCTTCGATTTCCTCTCTCCATTTTGCTCGTTCATCTCCATCAGCATAACTCCGCACTGTCGTAGCAATTTCAAGAAACTCTTCATTACGTGGATTCAAACCACCAACTGTTTTCTCATCATCCACTAACTGCACAGTTACATTTGTAAAACCTCCATCAACTGATCCATCATCAGAAACATCTT
>JAPFCO010000497.1 GCA_026169505.1 Pseudogracilibacillus sp. | reverse complement strand
ATCTGCAGCTTACTGAGCATCATCGGTATTTTGTACTTAAAATTCGTTCGTTTCATAATTGCATCTCGTCTTGCTTCATAGCTCGACCAATTCTTTTCACATGTTGTTTTGATACAATGTAGTGGTGTTTGGTTTACGCAGTAAGTAGCTTCCTTTTCTATAACAATACTGTTATATTCGATCTGTTTTGCGGGTAGGATCATGTTGGTCTGACTCGTTGCGATGTAGTTTGGTAAAATAGTTGTTGCATCTTTTTGTTGATTACGAATGATTTCGATTGTTCTTCGACTCCTTTAAATTTTTTAACAATGATGTTGCTTCATGCTTTTCTTCCTATGCATGCGCCGTTTTTTGTAAGGATGCGACATTCAGATGGTGTGGGTCATGGAGGTTTATATGTTGATGATCTGTTCTAATGCTTTTCTCACGCTATCATTGCGTAGTTTCCTTCGTACAGATTGTCCCCAGCCTTTTACGGCATCGGCAGAGACGTTTTCAATTTCCATTATTTCGCGTACAGATAAATCAGCGATAATAAAGTATTCAACCCATTTCCATTGCTTGTCGGTTAATTGCTCGCGAATCTGTTCCCAAAATTGGGAGTCAGCCATTGGCATTGGTATCTGTGGCATATCAACAAGCGGTGTATTAGTGCCACGGTCACGAGTGCCATTTGTCATGTCCGTAATGCCATGTTGTAAGAGAACATCTGCTTGTTCTTCTTCGCGCTGCTTTTTCCGAATGAGATCGATGAGTCGATAGCGAATACGGTAGTTCAGGAATGTCCCAAGATTACTTTGTGTTGCATCAAATTCGCGGTATGCCTTCCAGAGAGCGAAAATCCCCTCTGTGTAAAACTCCTTGTACCAATCTCCATGAATGCCTAGACGATGAATTTGAAAATGGATACGACGTTCGTTCGCTTGAAAAAAAGCTTCAAAATCTTGTTTCATCGTGAAGTTATCCTCCTCTATTATCATAGTTCTTTAATCATAGGTAATTTAGCTCAATTATGCACGAGAGCAATTTTGAATGGTAGGTGTCGAAAATGCATGTTTGCTTAGGGGAAGATTGTTTTTATTTAGGGGGAAATGGCATTTAGTAGGGAAGTATAGGGATGAGCAAGGCATTTAGAGACATATTTTAGAAAATTGGGTTTAATCGGCTCGAGGTAGATGATACGTTGAAATAATAATATTAATTCCGTAGTTAAAATAGATTTGTGTCGTTTATTTAATTGTGTTTGATCGAAAGATAATAGTTTATCTATATGTAGACCTGTATGTAGTTCCTGTTTATTCACTCCCATTCCGATATAATGAATAGGAAAAGCTGATAGGCTTGTTTCTATGATAAGGAACCAAATGGAGAGTAGTAGATTTATATTATTTTTAAAGAATATGCAATTGTAGTTGTAATTGGAGGGTGAAGGATGAAAAAAATTGCTGTAATTACTTTATTAGTGATCGTATTAATTGGTTGTTCTGGGAAATTTGAAGAAGCAATCGAAAAGGGAGATAGCTTATTCGATGATAGTAAGTTTGAAGAGGCATTGTTAGAATATGAAGTTGCTTTAGAAGAGAAGCAAGATGAAGAAGTAAAAGAACGTGTTGATCACATACATATCTATTTGGAAGTAGAAGCGTTGGTAGCAGATGACGAGTGGATGGAGGCAAATGACTTCGTTGCAAAGGTAAAGGAAGATGCGATTGATGAGCCGTTAAAAGAAGCAATTACTGAACAGAAAGAAGTTATAATAGCTACTATTGATAAACGCGCGGAATTGGAAGATCAATTAGCAAATATTGAAGAATTAATGGAGGATGAGGAGTTGGATGAAGCAGAGAAATTGCTTCGTTCGCTCCAAGAAGATGAAGAAGCAAAGCATCTTAAAAAAGAGCATAAAGAATTGGAAGATGAAATAAAGAAAGTGACGGCTAATATAAAGAAAAGGGAAAAAGTAGCTGCAGAGAAGAAAGCGAAAGAAGAAGCGAAGCAAAAAGCGCAGGTGAAGCAAGAGTTCTTGGCTAAGTTTGCTGAGTATGACCAATTTGCAGAAAATGAATTATTAGTACATGATTATGATAGTGAAGCGGCATACAGACAAGCGATTGAAATAGGAGCGGATCAATGGGATTCCTATATGAATGAAGTGTATCAGACTTTAAAAGAGGATCTTAGTGCATCAGACTTTGCTTCTTTGAAAAAGGAACAACAAGATTGGTTAGACAAGTTGGAAGCAGAAATGTTCGATGATGCATATAGTTTAGAAAATGCGGGAACGGCAGGGAAAGATGCTGTTTTATGGATTTATTATGATCAAACAAGAGAACGTTGTTTCCATTTAGTCAATGAGTATTTAGAGTAAATAGGTTTGGTAATAAAGGAATGTTTGCTTAATAGAAGTATGTTTAAAAATTACATTTAGATAGTCTTTTCATATCCCATCTAGATGCTCACTTTTATGAGTTTAGGTATTATGAACTGGTCTACCATCATAGTAAATTCATGCTATATGTAATGGATTCACATAAGTCCTTTTTACATGTGAAGTGCGGGGAAGATTCATCATTGTTCTGTCCAGTAAATGATGAAATAAATGAGAAAGTGGAAGGAATAAAATAAGAAGGAATGAAAATGCTTTGGGAGAGAGGATAGGCTCTTTTTCAAAGCTTTTTTAATTTGATCAGGAGCGAGGATGTTATATCGGGTTTTCGTATTTGCCAAACAACAAAAATGTAGGTATAATTATTCATTAAAGGCCACGATTAATTGGCCGAAGTGCCTATTCAAATGTTTGTTCAAGATGCAAGGTGAAAGTGATAGGAGAATGGAACGATTGATGTGTTGCTATATCTAGTCGTAGAGAATCTATCTCAAACAATCGGAAGTATTGATGGATTAAGAGCGTGTCTTTTTAATACTATTTTAATTGATGATGGCATACTCCGTACACTATCCACACATTACTTGATGCTGTGGAGCAACTGATAGAGACATCATTGAAGGGGAATGTTTTTGATTAAAGTCTAGTAGAATGGAGAGTAATATATGTCAGAAAAAATCCGAATCATTCTGATTGATCGTCACCAATTATTTCGAGAAGGAATAAGGTTAATTTTAGATACAAATGAATCGTTCCAGGATGTTATTGTTAGGGATCGATTTGATAAATTACAAGAAGTATTAGTTCTCTCTGATTTCGATATTATCTTAATTGATATAAATATTTTCATGGAAAATCACGAGGAGTTAAAAAAAATCTTACATGATAAAGATACAAAAGTAATTGTGCTTGCAGATCAAGGGGAAGAATATATTGTTACGAAAGCTATCAAAACAAATCCACATGTTCACGGATTTTTAATGAGAGAGATGGAAAAAGTATCTTTCATTCAAGCGATACAAATAGTGAAAGATGGGCCATCAGTTATGCGTATTGCTCAATTTTTAACGAAACGTGAGCGTAGTATTCTCCAATTATTAACGTACGGTCAATCGAATCAACAAATTGCAGAAACATTGGATATAAGTATAAAAACGGTAAAAAACCATGTAAGTAGTATCCTTAAAAAAATGGAAGTAAATGATCGAACACAGGCTGCTGTGATGGCAATACGAAACCATTGGGT
>JAPFCO010000211.1 GCA_026169505.1 Pseudogracilibacillus sp. | reverse complement strand
TGTGGAAGAGAAAGAAGTAATTAAACAAAAGGCAAAAGAATTTGGTATTATTACTGTAACCATGGGTGACGGGATGAAGAAAATGTTTGAAAGCATTGGTGCAACAACGATCATTGAAGGTGGTCAAACAATGAATCCAAGCACAGAAGATTTACTAGCAGCAGTAGAGAATACAAATGCGACGTACACCTACATATTGCCTAATAATAAAAATGTGATTATGGCCGCAAATCAAGTAAAAGATTTAACGTCTAAAGAAGTAATTATTATTCCTTCAAAATCAATTCCTCAAGGGATTAGTGCATTATTTTCTTTTGATAGTGAAGAATCGGAACAAACGAATACAATTAACATGACAGAAGCTATTGGGGATGTTAAGACAGGTTTGCTTACTTATGCGATAAGAGACACTATGATGAACGATATTGAGATCAAAAAGGGTTCCTATATGGGGATGAATGATGATACGATTATCGTAACAGATGCTAATAAAATGAATGCTACGAAGGCTTTATTGTCTAAGATGATTGATGATGATGATGAATTAGTTACTGTTTTTTATGGACAAGATGTAGAGGAATCAGAAGTTGTACACTTAGAAGAATATGTTGTAGCCCATATTGATGAAGCCGAAGTAGAGTTTTATCAAGGTAATCAACCAATTTATTCCTTTATTATTATGGTCGAGTAAGAACATATTTATTACTTTAAAGTCAGATCTGCAATTAAACTGGAGAAAAATATCGTCAACGATATTTTTCTCCTTTTGATATAGTAGAAATAATATATGATGATTTTCGTATAAATTATTTTTTAATAGGATTAACATAGACTGTGCAGTAACTTTAATGATATAAACAGCAAATACTGTAGCATGTGCTTTAGGCTGTTTTCCGCTGCGGACCATTGCTTTCCGTGGTGCCACGAAGAATTGCAGTTCATTCTTCGCACCTCAGCCGCTTCAAAAGCGACAAGTCGCTTTCTGTAGGGTCTTCAGACTCGTGCTTTCCCACAGGAGTCAAAGGTCCTCCGCTATGTGATGTGCTAGTTTGTTCTAACTCCAGCGTAGGAACAACACGTAGACTCCTGTGGGAAAGCGAAGTGTTGTTCCGAAGCGATGTTTCACAATTTGCTTTTAGTGACATAATTTAACTTTTCATAGCAGCAGTCTATATTACGATTTTTCCTATGTCACAGTATCCGTCAACTGTGAATAATAAGCTAAAGAAATTAACAATTATCGTAGGTTGATAAATATGTAAAGTCGCTTGGGTTAATAGTCCAAGCGACTTTTGTTTGAATTTTATCACATTCAACTAGCATATTGACTATATTAGTTGAATATGAAGTGTCGTTGTAACTTTCTTAACTACATATTGTAGCGCCGTGGTTGTTTTTTATAATTATGAAATTGATTCGATTGTTCACGAATAAATAAAAGAAGGAAACCTTTTTTGTTTTTATCGTTTCATGTTTGCTATAATAAAACTAGATGAACATGTTTAAATGTATATAGAGGAAAGAGTGAATAATGTGCTAACAGACTCAGTAGAAGTGTTAAAAGGAGTGGGAGAAAAGGTTAAAGGTGAACTCGCGTTAATGGATATTCATACGATAGAAGACGTATTATTTCATTTTCCTTCCCGCTATGATATGGCAGAGGTACAACCTTTAGCAGAATTAATTCATGATGACACCGTAACAATTGTTGGTACTATCGTTTATGAACCAACCATACAATACTATGGCCGTAAAAAATCTCGCCTAGCTTTTACGATGGAAATCGACCAAGTAGCTGTAAAAGCTGTAATGTTTAATCGTTCTTTTGCCAAAAAACATTTAAAACAAGGAGCAACCGTTACATTGACGGGGAAATGGGATGCAAATCGTTTACAGATTACCGTGAATCACTATCAATTAGGAGAGCCGGAAGCAAATGTGAACATCCAAGTATTTTATTCTGTCAAAGGAAAAATAACGAACGCAAGAATGAAAGGTCTTATCACACAATGTATTGGTACATATTTGCCTCTTGTAGAAGAAATATTACCAGATGATTATTTAGACCAATATAAATTACCGAATAGAAAAGATGCTATTAAAAATTTACATATACCTGAACAACCTAACGAGTTAAAACATGCACGAAGACGATTTGTTTATGAAGAATTATTGTTATTTCAATTGAAAATGAATCTATTAAAACAAAAAAATCGCATTGACGCCGGTGGAATAGCTCAAAAAATAGATATGGATAAAACAAAGATGTTTATCGAGCAATTACCTTTCGCATTAACAGATGCACAGCGGAAATCTTTCCAAGAAATAATTCAGGACATAACAGCACCAATTCAAATGAGTCGACTATTACAAGGCGATGTAGGATCAGGGAAGACAGCAGTTGCGACCATTTGTTTGTATGCATCTGTTACCGCAGGTTTTCAAGGTGCATTTATGGTTCCGACTGAAATATTAGCAGAGCAACATTATGAATCTTTACAACAAATGCTCGGAGAAAACACACGATTAGCCTTATTGACAAGCTCCGTCAAAGGCAAGCGACGAGAAGAAGTTTTAGCAAGTATTGATCAACATGAAGTAGATATAGTAATTGGTACACATTCACTTATTCAAGAAGAGGTCCTATTCCATAAGTTAGGTTTAATTATCATTGACGAGCAACATCGCTTTGGAGTGAAGCAACGTAAAACATTAAGAGAAAAAGGTTTAGCACCAGATGTGTTGTTTATGACAGCAACACCGATTCCAAGAACATTAGCGATTACGGCTTTTGGTGACATGGATGTTTCGATTATCGATGAGTTACCAGAAGGGAGAAAAGAAATCGAAACATATTGGGTGAAAGACAATATGTTAGATCGCATATTACAATTTATTCAGAAAGCGGTAAATAACGGTGAACAAGCGTATATCGTCTCTCCCTTAATTGAAGAATCAGAAGCATTTGATTATCAAAATGCTATTGATCTATATCATCAGTTACAAGCATATTATCCTACTAATATTAAGATAGGTTTACTACATGGGAAATTAGGCACAGAGGAAAAAGAAACAATCATGAATGAGTTCATTGCGAATAAAATACAAGTATTAGTAGCAACT
>JAPFCO010000212.1 GCA_026169505.1 Pseudogracilibacillus sp. | reverse complement strand
TGTGCGCAATTGTTTCTCTGAGTCTTCATCACCAATTGTGATAACTGTAACGTTTCCGCCATGTTTGTCACGCTGGACAATCGCTTCTTCCACCGCATATTCATCATATGGATTAATGATGAATTCTGCACTATCATCTTCAATTTGACCGTCTGAAACAACAATCTTATCCTCTGTATCGAATGTCTTTTTTAATAAAACATAAATATTCATTCTAAATTCCTCCCTCAAACAGTTCCAATTTCAAATTATTAGCCTTAAACTGAATTGTAACTGGATTTTTGTCCTTTTACTACGTACTTTGATGGTTCTATCTCCCGATACCATTGAATTCATTTTTTACGTTACATCTTCCGCTATTAGTTTTTCCGGATGTAGATAGTCAATCTCTTTTCTTCAAATATTATTCATATTTTCCTTCTTTTGATTCGCGTTTATTTGTTGTATATGTAAGGGTGAAACAGATCGAAAGTACTTACTATTTACTAGGCTCTGATAAATCACAAAGACGGAGCTACTATTAACCGTGATACTGTTCAAAATGATATGTGCTCTTGTATAGTTAACAATAATCGTCTAGAAGGCAAATTTATAATAGGTACTCTATCTTCGTTGTCGATAGAGTCGTTTCTCATATCAATGGATACCAAGATATTTTCTTCTGTTTTCGTAGCTCTATTTTCCGTTTCGATTTCCAATACAAAAGCTCATTGCTTAATGTTAGATTTAACTAATTCCACCATGAATCTCACTCATGTATTTACTAGATTTACTCAACTTAGATAGTATAGATTTTGCCATACAACCAGTTATTTTGTTGTATTATAACCATAGATTTGTGATAGTTATTTTTAATTAATGGCACAAATAATAATTAGCAAAGCATAACATATGATAATCTACAAGATATACAAATTATTAACGATAAAATATAACATTAATAACATTTCCACGTCATCTAATAAAACTTAATCCTTATCGTATTATTGTTATTATTTACATTCAGTCTATCGCCGCTACAAGACGACCTTTCACCTTGTTGCGCGCTAATCTATCCAACCCTTCCGGTATTTGTTGAAATGATATTTCCGTAATTGTTGGGTTCAGTTGACCTGAAGCATACAGACTATAAACCGCCTCGATGTCTTCCACAGTTCCCCCATTGCTACCCTTGAGGCTAATCTCTTTTAATATTATACTCGAAGTACTCATTGTTGCCTCTAATTTCCCCATTCCTACAAGTACAACCGTCCCCTGTTTCTTCACAGCTTCGATTGCATCTTCAGTTGTTGTACCAAATCCTGCAAAGTCAACGATAAGGTCACATTTATGAGGCGTTAATTGTGCTGTACTTTCATAGACTTCCTTTACACCAAGTGATATCGCAAGCTCACGTGCTGCTGGGTCAATATCTACAGCGTACACATCACACCCTTTAATAACTGCCATACGTGCAGCATTTTCTCCTAGACCACCGATACCAATAATACCTATTTTCATATCAATCTTTGCGCCACCTCTTGCAAATAATGCATGATAGGATGTCATTCCTGCATCTGTTCCAACCGCAGCTTGTTTAAATGTTACGTTGGGTGGAATTCTCACTAAATCAATTGCGGGAGCACTAACATATTCCGCAAATCCGCCGTCATATCCATAACCAGGTGATTTACCTAATTTACTCACTGGACACACGCCTACACGATCACCTACTTCAAACCCGGATACTCCTTCACCAACCTCTATAATTACACCAGCAATTTCATGCCCCATAATAATTGGTGTGTACTGAATATTTTTCATCCACTTTTTATCGTTTAATACCCCTACATCTGAATGACAAATTCCAGCAGCCTTAACTTTAATAAGTACATATCCTTTTTTGACAGCTGAGACTTCCTTTTCTAGTAATTGTAATGATTGATTTGTTCCAAAAAAGTGCCATCCCTTCACATAAAAACCTCCATTCCTAATATAATTATTCTTAGTCTAGTACAGATGGTTGATGCAATATATCTAAATATGTTGCAGCCATAAATTCAGGTGAATAACGTAAACCTTTTGTAAACCAGGCACCAATAATCGTCATTAAGGTTGTAGTTAAATAGTTACTATATAATGCTTTATCTACATCAACACGCTCCGAAAGTTCTTCGATAAAAAAACTTGATATTACATTAAACATCGAATTAAAAAAGCCTGGTACCGCTTTCGATCCATACATTAGCTTTAAGAGTTCACGATTTTCATATAAATAATCGAATAACGTTACAATCGGTAAATCTCGACCGATTAATCCGCTTACATCCCGAGGCCCATTACTGAACACTTGTATCATTCCCGCTGTCAGTTCATCACGCAAGGAATTAAATAAATCTTCTTTATCTGTAAAGTGTAAATAAAATGATGAACGGTTATAGCCAGATATATCTAAAATATCTTGGATACGAATCATTCGGTACTTTTTCTTCATCAGGAGCTTAATTAATGCTGTTTGAAAAGCTTCTTTGGCTCCACCGCCGTTCACATCAAATTTGGAGTTTTCTTTACGAACCTTAAAACGCCACCGCCTTGAAAATATTTTATGCTCAGATATTTCAATAATTTTAATAAACTGTTCTGCTACATACTCAGGACTTGGGTGATCTTGATGTGTTATCCAAAAGAGTGACACGCCTAGCCAAGTGGATGAAATAAAGTCAAGGTGAATCTCTTTTAATATTGGATCATTTTCAATGGATGGTAACGGCTCAACAATCCGTGGCGTTAGATATATCCGGTATGCTTCAAATAAACGCAGTCTAAAACCTATAATTTTATGTTCTCCTAAGAGCACACTAAAAAAATAGCGATTGTCATAAATATACGAAAATAATGGCGTTAACTGATTAACATCTCGTTGTTTAGGTTGATTTTTCTTTGCAACCTTTTCTAAAACCACGTTGAGTTCTTCCAACTTAACCTCTAATAAATCATTTAGTAAATCATCCTTATTATCATAATGCCTATAAAAAGTACCTCGATTATAATCTGAAATTTTGCATATTTCCGTCACTTTAATAAGTGGAAATGGTTTATCGGCCATCAATAAAATTAACGCTTGCATTAATCTTTCTTTCGCACGTGGTAGTTTATATTTCAATTTTAATCCCCCGTAGATATGATATATTTTAAAGTAACAAAGTTCATATTTTTTCTAAGTAAGAAACAACTATATCCATACTATATTACTATACCAAAATCAGGTTGAATTAAAAACTAAGGATTAAATCAATTCAGATTACTATTCAAGTTTAAAGGCGATCATATCTAATTCACCTTGTTTGACGAACTCCCCTTTTACACGTTGCCCAAATAACGGATTTCCAAGTGGCAATGACACTCCGACTAGACGTCCAAATATTTTCGGACCACTATCTAGTTCAATCAAAGCTGCAACATATGGAAGATAAGGTATTAAACTAGGTTCGGCACAGCGCTCTACTATAGAATAAGTAATAACTTCACCTACTGGATCGACTTCCGCATATTCTAATTCGCCAAAGTCCTCTGGACAATATGTACGTGGATAAAAGATATATTGCTCACATTGTTTACATCGCTGCAAACATAACTTCTCGTTTTTTAGTCCATCCCAGAAAGATTGTGCTTCTTCATACATTAATGATCCCCCCTTAATATTAAGACACATTCGGTTGAGAAATATCCACCATTCGAGGTAGTAATACCATATTCTGCATTAGCTACTTGTCGTTCGCCTGCATCTCCCTTAAGCTGTCGTACAACTTCAGCAATATTAACCATACCACCAGCATCACCAGGTTGTCCCGCAGACATTTGACCACCACTCGTATTGACAGGAAAGTCACCTTTGAATGTCAAATCATGCTCCTCAACGAAATTTCCTCCTTGTCCTTTTTTACAGAAACCTAAATCCTCCAACATGAGTATCACTGCTATAGTGTAGCAATCATAAAGGCCACAAACCTGAATTTGTTCAGGACTAATCCCCGCCATCTCATAAGCGATGTCTCCTGCCTTTTGTACACCAGTTACCAATCCGTTTGTAAACATTTCTGATTCTGTGTATAAAAAATGACTGTTATAAAACCCTGCACCTTCAATAACGACTGGTACTTTGCTAATACTCTTCGCATCATCTGCCGATGTGACAATAAATGCAACGGCCCCGTCACAAGGATAGACGATTTCCATCATATGGATAGGCGAAGCGATGGTTGGTGAATTCAACACGTCATCTATAGTCAGTTTTTTATCTTTAAATAATGCCTTTTCAAAATGATTGGCATTATATCGTTGATCAACAGCTATTTTTGCTCTTTGTTCATCTGTAGAATTATATAAATGTTGATGTAAATTTGCAGCCATTGCATAACTTGGTGTAGCTTCCGCACTAATAAATTTTTGTTGATAAGCACCGCCTAATACTTGTGGTTCATTCGATTGAACTTTTAAAAAGTTTTTGTCACTTCCAATCACAAGAATTCGCTTTGCTGACTTTACTGTGATAGCTTCTGCAGCTTGCTTTAACGCTGTACCACTAGAAGCACCATAAACAGATACTTCTGCACTATACTTTGGTTTCAAACCTAAATAGGAAGCAAGTACATTATTTAAACGTGCACTGGTAGATAGGGGACTTAATGTTATAATGCCATCAATGTCCCCAATTGATAAATTTGCATCATTTAATGCATATTTCGTTGCTTCACTAGCTAGCTGCAAAATATTCTTTCCACTATCCTTTTCATATTTCGTCTCACCCATACCAACAATTGCAGCTTTCCCTTTCATCATTGAACCCTCCTTTAATAAAGTTTATGCAACTTTCTCTTGTACTCCTGAATTAGTTTTACGATATAATAGTAAACTCGCTAATATCAACAAAACGATCACACCCATAACAACCATACCAACGCCATTAATAGCAGCTGTTGAAGCTATAGTTGGGTCTGACGCTCCACCACTACCGCGACTCATAAAGCTATACAATGCTAATCCAATAGACGATCCTAAAGGTACTCCAATATCACGAAACATAACATAAGTCCCTGATCCTGCACCTCGTAATGCTTCTGGTACATCTGTAGTTACTATTTTCATTAAAGATGAGTTAAGTATTCCGCCACACAATCCAACGATACTCACCGCAAAAATCAGAAAAGTATAAGATGAGGTAGTTGTAATTAACGTATAAGCGAACGCTCCACCCAAACTCAATACAGATCCAGCTAAAACGAATATTCTCGGCTTGTATTTATCCACTAAATATCCTGTTGTCAATGTAGCAACACTGTTAAAGATATAGTTAATCGTACTCATGAGCCCCGTTTCTGTTGCACCCCACCCCTCACGACCAGCGATATAATAGGTGAGCGCATAAATAAGCGCAATATTACAAAAGTTCTGTAAAATAATAATGACTGCAGGAATGTGGATACCTGGCAAACGTAAGATTTCAACGTCCATTACCGGTTCACGAGCTTTTCTTTCCACTAATATTAATGTTATTAAACCAAGTACACTACTAATGATTAGACCTATTGAAATAGGTGACGCTAAACCGAAGTTTGTAATCATCATCGGCAAAGTAACAATGGAACTAATTGTTACTAGCAATGTAATCGCCCCTGGAAAATCAATTACTTGTTTATTGGAACGATTTATTGTTTTTGGCATTGTAAAGTAAATAATAACAATTCCTATAGCTGCTAAAACTCCACTAACCCAATAAATAATCGACCAGCCATAAGTATCAATTAATACACCTGCTATAACCCCACCAGAAGCAGCACCGATTGTTGCGGTCGCCCCCAGATACCCAATAGCCTTTCCACGGCTTTCTACTTTAAATAAATCTGAAATATAGGCAAATACAACAGGAAATACGGAAGCATACCCCACCCCTTGCATAAAACGTGCTGCTAGAAAAACCCCAAAATTCGGGCTTAACGCTGCTAGAAACTCCGATATTGAAAATATTATTAAACCAGCTAGTATCATTTCTTTACGACCAACCTGGTCACTTAGGCGCCCCATCAACGGGGCAAAAACAACAGCTGCTGCATAGTATGCTAGCGTAACAGCTCCGGCAAAGCCTGGATCAATGCCAAAGTGCCCTGTTATAAATGGTAAGGCAGGTGATTGAAAGGCTGCTGCTTCAAGTAATATAAAGACACTAATTAATAAACAGACAAAAACAATCCACGGATTTTGTGCTTTTACCGTGCTCATACTTTATCCCCCTTATAACTTCTATTACTTACCTTGCCAAATTGGTTGTCGTTTTTCAGCAAAGGCACGCGGCCCTTCTACGGAATCCTCTGAATCCATAACGATATCAACATATTGATCATTAATATCCCATGCTGTTTGAGGATGATCTAGTGGTACATCAAGACCTTTGTGTAATATATCCTTACTTGCTTTAACAGAAACTGGAGCATTATTTGCAATCTTTTGGGCTACTTCAAATGCTTTATCATGAAGTTTTCCATGTGGTACTACATGGTTCACCAGTCCCCATTCAGCAGCTGAGTCTGCTGAAAAATTGTCTCCTGTAAAGATTAACTCCGAAGCAATTTTAAGTGGAATTTGACGTGGTAGACGTAGGAGACCTCCAGCTCCGGCAATAATACCTCGTTTTACTTCTGGTAATCCAAATGTTGCATTTTCTGAAGCTATTACTATATCACAAGCCAAAGCTATTTCTGTTCCACCCCCTAGTGCAAAACCGTTTACTGCTGCAATAATTGGCTTATTTGTATAATTATTAACGATTCCAGCAAAACCCCAATTTTTTGCTTCAGAGGTAGGAATAATACTCTCACCTCGTGAAATCGCTTTCAAATCAGCTCCAGCACAAAATGATCGATTACCAGCTCCTGTTAAAATTGCAACAATAAAATCATCCGTACGATCAAAGTATTTAATTGCTTCGCCAATTTCACACCAGGTCTCTTGATCAATTGCATTCATTGCTTCTGGACGATTAATTGTAATAAATAAAACACCACCGTCTTTGTCAATCTTTACTTTATTTAATTCCATACATATTCCTCCCTTTTTACGAAATTGGTATTGAAGTTGATTTCAACGTTATTAACCCATCAAGTGCTAACACGCCTTTCCCTTCTTCAAAAACAACAAGTGGATTTATTTCAAAATCTTCCCAATCACCTTCAAGTGAATTAGCAATTTGTGATATATTTGAGATTGCTTCAGCTAACGCATCAATATCGTATGTCACATTCGTACGTGTGCCTTTCAAAATTGCCACTCCATTTAGTGATTCTATCATCTGACGTGCTTCCTCTTTCGAAACAAATCCTAGTTTGCGTGAGACATCATTTAATACTTCTACAAATATTCCACCTAATCCACAAGTTAAAACTGGGCCAAATAATTCATCATTTTGCACACCCACGAAAAACTCAATAAAGCGCTCTGTTACCATCTCTTCTACAAATAAACCATCGATTTTTGCTTCAGGGTAAGATGAACGTACATTTGATAAGATACTATGATACGCATTTTTTAATTTTTCTTTGTTTTCAATGTTGAGCATAACCCCACCAACATCACTTTTATGTGCGATATCAACTGATGAAATCTTCGCAACAACTGGGTATGCGATTCCAGAAAGCTTGGAAATCTCCTCAACATTAGAAACTAAAATACTGTTGGGTACTGGTACGCCATGGTTACGCATTATCTCTTTTACACTGTTTTCTTCAATCAAATGTTCATTACTATCGATCATGATTGATAATTTCGATGAAGTGGTCGTCGGTTTGTCAATATGTTTTTGACGCGTACTTTCATATTGATGAATTGATTTTGCTGATTGAACTGCCGCTTCAATATGTCGATAAGCAGGAACATTATTTTCTGTTAAATAGTGACGCACTCCCGCCATTTCCGATTCTAGACCAGTTGGCACAACAAAAATTGGCTTATCAGTCGTTTTTGCAATATTAATAAACATTTTTGCAAACTTTGTTGGATCTAATGCAGTTGGAACTGGTAAATGAATAATAATCATATCTACTTCCTTTGCATCTACTAACGTTTGTGCCGCATGAGGAAATACTTGCTCATTCAATATAAATGTTGAAGCGATATCTACAGGATTCTCAACCGAACAATAACTTGCTACTTGCTGACGTAACTTCTCCTTCGTTTCTTGTGTCAAATCAGCCATTTGTAGACCATTAAGCTCTATTGCATCGGCTAGTAATATACCTACTGCACCTGAAACAACTACTGTAGCCACACGATTCCCTCTCGGTCTCTTACCAGATTGGAATATTTTCAGAGTGTCAATTAACTGCTCAAATCCTTCAACAATCGTCACGCCATATTTTTTTGCAGCTACATCAAATATTTCATTTGAGCCAGTTAAAGAGGCTGTATGAGATAAAGCAGCCTTTTGTCCGGCAGTTGAACGACCAGATTTAATACCCACCACAGGTTTATTTACTTCTAATGCTTTCTCTGCCATGGATAAGAAGCGTTTACCTGACGGTACACCTTCCATATAAAAAGCAGCAACTTTTGTTTGTTCATCTTGAATATAATAGTCCAGCACTTCAATCGTATCTAAATCTGGTTGATTCCCTGTGGCAACCATATAAGAGAAGCCGACCTTCTCCTCTGACGCCATAGATAACACTTGTGACCCAGTCGCCCCACTTTGTGCTACAAGACCTACTTCTCCCTTTTTATACACAGTGTAACCTACATCTTGGAACATCAATGCTAAATCTTCATGTACATTTATCATTCCTAATGTATTAGGTCCTAAAATACGAACCCCTTCCTGTTTACAATATGCAACTAAATCATCTTGTTTCTTTACTCCTGCTTCGTCCATTTCTGCAAAACCAGAACTGAAAATTAATACATTGCGAATACCTTGCTTTACGCAATCTCGTACACTTAACTCTACATGTTCACTGGGAACGGCAATAATCGCCATATCAATTTTCTCCTTGATATCCTGTACATTTGCATAGCAAAAAAATCCTTCAACTTCTTCATACCGGGGATTAACTGGGTACACATTTCCTTGGTAATTCGATACACGAAAATTACGAACAACCACATTTCCAATTGCACCCTCTCTTTCTGTTGCTCCAATAATTGCAATAGCTTTTGGCGAAAAAAATTGGTTTAATTGCTCGAACATATAAATTCCTCCAATCGATTTATATAAAAATTTCTTTTGGCACCCGTTTTTTTATACCCTCTCGTATAATTTGTTCCACGACTTTTCTGTGATAAGCGGTTGTACCATAGGTTAACTCTGCTGTTTTTGCTCGATTTGACCATAAGAATAAATCTGCCTCTGTTGAGTAGCCCATTCCACCCCATAGCTGATGAGCCATTACAGTAATATCTTTATACGATTCATTCGTATAAGCTTTAGCAATACTAACTTCACGCTTCGCCTGTGGATTTTTTTGTAATGCAGATATAGCTTTATACGATGACAAACGTGAACCTACTGCTTTTGTATAAAGATTAGACAAATGATGTTGAACCGCTTGGAATGTACCAATGGGTACTCCAAATTGACGTCGCTCTTTTACATAATCAACTGTCATTTGAATCACCTTCATCGCACCACCAGACATTTCAACACTTTGAAGCGCCGTCATAATTAGACGACTTTGCTCCAATTCTTCTGCACTTATAAGACGTTCACCAATTAATTGTGTTGGATCAACAAGTACCTTCTCGAATCGAACAATTGCCTGATTATCTCTTCCGATTGTGTGTTGCTCTTGTATGTAAACTCCTTCTTGATCTTTAGAAATCGCAAAAACACCAAAATATTCACCTACACGTGCAACAACGAGCATCTCATCTGAAATATGTGCATTTTGAACAAACCGTTTCTCGCCATTTATTATCCATTTGTTATTTACTTCTTCCGCTGTCGTTGTAAATAAAGCTGGCTTCGTAAGTACATGTTTTTCTTCATAAGCAACAGTTGACAAATAATCACCATTTACGATTTTTGACAGATACTGTTCTTGTTGTCTATCCGTTCCAAGTTGATTTAGCACTAGTGTTGCATATGTTGTACTATAAAAAGAGGTCGGTAACAATACTTTTCCA
Organism: Pseudogracilibacillus sp.; assembly: GCA_026169505.1. Lineage (GTDB taxonomy): Bacteria > Bacillota > Bacilli > Bacillales > Amphibacillaceae > Pseudogracilibacillus. The sequence goes on along the minus strand of JAPFCO010000212.1, from coordinate 8,334 downwards.
GCTTCTTCAAAAATGATTGCTAAATCCGTGATTTCCCCATCAGCACCACCAAAACGTTCTGGAATAATAATCGCATTCCAACCCGCCTCTGTAACTTGCCTCCATAAACTTTCACTGTGCCCTAATTCACTTTCTTGTACACGACGAATCATGTCGATTGGTGCATTTCTTTCAAAAAAACGTTTTGCTGCTTGATGTAACATTTGCTGCTCATCTGTAAAAGTCATTTTCATCTTGTCATACCTCCTTTTTATTTACGAGGCAACCCTAAGCCACGCTGTGCCACGATATTCCGTTGAACTTCATTTGTACCGCCGCCAAATCGATGAAATGGTGCAAGACGATATAAATGCTCAACTGTTCCACCAGCTGGTGCATCTGTATTTCGCCAATTTAACTGACCATGCCCTTCCATAATTTGAGTCCCAATATCTGAAACCTTTGTATACAGCTCTGTTGCATAGACTTTCATCATAGAAGCGTCTTCAGATAAATCAACGCCTTCGTCAAGCTTGGTTGCCGCTTGATAACCGAATAACTGCCCAATTTCTAATTCAATTTCTAATTCAGCCAGCTTTGCAATGACATCTGGACGGTCAATTAATAATTCACCATCTAACTCTGTTTGGGCTGCAAATGTCACCGTGTCATCATATGCACGTCTTGGTACTGCCACTTCTCCCATCATTACTCGCTCAAAATCAAGTGCAGAAGTTAAGACCCTCCACCCTCCATTTAATTCACCAATCAAGTAGTTTTGCGGAATACGAACATTTTCTAAGAAAACCTCATTTGTTGTATGATCTCCCCATGTATCCTGACGCGTCATTGTAAGACCGGGTGTATCATTGGGCACAATAAACATTGAAATACCTTTATAACGAGAACTTTCATCGCCTGTCCGCGCCGCAAGCCATTGATGAGTGACACGATGACCGAATGTATTCCATGTTTTCTGCCCATTAATAACCCATTCATCGCCATCAAGAACCGCTTTTGTCTTTAAACTAGCTAAGTCTGTTCCCGCTTCTGGCTCCGAGTAACCTAGCGCAAAAGACATTTCACTATTTAAAATCGGTGGTAAAAACAACTCCTTGTTTTCCTCTGTACCAAATTTAAATAAAGAAGGAGCAACAATTGAGGATGCTGTATCATTAACTTGTGGTGCAAGCGCATACAAAAATTCTTCATTTAAGATAAACTTCTCCATCTCGCTTAAGTTCAATCCACCTTCTTCAACTGGCCAATTAATTTTATTCCACTTACGATCTGCACACATCTTTTTAAATTCAATTTCTTTAGGACCCATTTTTTTATCTTCATGTTCCCGCAATTCTTCAAGTAATTGTGGAGTTACATGCTCATTCAAAAATGTTCGTACTTCCTTTTGCCATTCAAGTTGTGCTTCTGTTAAATTAAAATCCATATCCTTGCCTCCTTTTGTGTATTAACCAAATTCTATCATTACAAAAAGCCAAAAAAAATATACATTAATTGTACTTTTATATGATCTTCAACAAAAGTAATATAATAATTTATTAAAGCATCATAATATGAACTTATTAAGCTATTATGTATTAGTATTTTCTTATAAAACACATCTCATCTAGGAAAGCGCATACACTTTTCCTTTTTACTTATTTTTAGGATGAACTTTTTTGATGAATTTGTTCATATCTTTTTAAAAAAATCTTGAATTTATTCTGTACATTGGAGTTTTTCTTAAATATAAATTTAACGACGATACACCTCTTTACTCATGTTTGAAGAAACATTTTTGCGGATGATCTAGAGTGGACGTCTCAATCAATTGAAGAATAACACTTTATAGTTAGCGACTATAAAATTTAACAGTGCCTACTAGTAATTTACACTTAACATATTGAATATTAAACAAAATAATTGTCACCCATTAAACTAGTTTATTTATGGATTGGTTTACATAAATAACTAACTTAATGAGTGACGAATAAAAGACTGACCATTATCTTACCTTATTAAAATTTAGATCTTCACAGTTACATCTTCTCCGGAGCAGTTACCCCAATAATTTGTAATGCATTCGCGAGCGTAATCCGGACAGCTTTCATTAAAGCAATTCTGGCCTTCGTTAGTGCAACATCATTTTCATTGATTACCTTTTCTGCATTATAGAAACTGTGCAATAATGCCGCTAAATCATATACATATTGCGTTAAACGATATGGTGCTTCTTTTGCGGCAGCATCCGCAATTACTTGTGGTAATTCTGCGACTTGCTTTAATAAATCTTGCTCTTTTTCTGTCTGTAATAGTGCCGGATCATAATGATCATCCATTACGATCCCTTTTGACTCAGCTTGCTCTAACATTGTACATATACGTGCATGCGCATATTGTACATAAAAAACTGGATTTTCATTTGACTCCGAACGGGCAAGGTCAATATCAAAATCTAATTGTGAATCATTCGAACGCATAATGAAAAAGTACCTAACAGCATCCACACCAACATCATCCATTAATTCTCGTAATGTAACTGCTTTTCCTGTTCGTTTACTCATTCGAACTACTTGTCCATCCTCTACTACATTAACCATTTGAATAATACCAACACTTAGTTTTTCTTTAGGGTATCCTAATGCTTGGATTGCCGCTTGCATTCTTGGCACATAGCCATGATGATCTGCTCCCCAAATATTAATGATTTTGTCGTACCCTCGTTCTAATTTGTCTTTGTGATAAGCAATATCTGGTGTTAAATACGTATAAGTCCCATCTTGTTTAATTAAGACACGGTCTTTATCATCTTCAAAAGCCGTTGACTTAAACCAAGTAGCTCCATCTTTTTCATATGTGTAACCACTCTCTTGTAAATCCGCTAATGCGGCAACAATCTTTTCATCTTCATATAAGGTTTGTTCCGAAAACCAGCGATCAAAATGCACTCGAAACGCATCTAAGTCTTTTTTAATTTGATTTAATTCATATGTTAAGCCGTATTCTCGAAAAAACGCTAAACGAGTATCATGTCCCTTTTGTAACCATTCATCTTGGTACTTCTCTGCTAGTTCTTTTCCAATCTGAATAATATCTTGACCGTGATAGCCATCCTCAGGCATTTCCGCCGTTTCACCTAAAGCTTCTTTATAACGTGTATCAATCGACAAAGCTAAGTGATCGATTTGATTTCCTGCATCGTTGATATAGTACTCTCTGTCTACTTCATATCCTGCGGCAGCAAAGACATTACATAAAACATCTCCAAAAGCTGCGCCACGAGCATGCCCTAAATGAAGATCACCAGTTGGATTTACAGAAACAAACTCGACTTGTACCCGCTTCTTCTCTCCAGTTTGCGATGTACCATAAGTTTCTCCTTGTTTTAAGATGACAGGTACGATATCTCCTAAAAAGTTTTGCTTCATAAAGAAATTAATAAATCCTGGACCTGCAATTTCTACTTTTAAGATACCTGCCTTTTCTAATTCAAGATGAGCAACAACATCTTCAGCAATTTGACGTGGTGCTTTTTTGGCTATCCTTGCTAATTGCATGGCGATATTCGAAGCAAAGTCTCCATGTGACTTTTCTTTTGGTTTCTCTAAAGTAATTGCTGGGACATCTTCTTTACTAGCTAATGCGGCTGTAATAATTGCAGCCTCTATTTCATCTTTTAATGTTGTTTCAATTTCCGCTAGTACATTCATCTTATTCCTCCTCCGTATATGTTAAAGTCAAATGGTGGTGTCGTGTTTGTGCTCCATCGAGAGCCAGGTCATAGACGATAATTACCTTGTTATCTCGATCCTTTTGTTCGTGTGTAATGGACTCTGTTTGTATTTCCATCCGAAAAGCACCATACGGGTGTCGATATAAACATTCCGATATCTGCCCTTCCACAAACTGTTGGTTCATTGTAATATTACCAGACCGTTTTAAATTTACTTTATCTGGTTGAATTGTAATCAAACTTTTCACTTCTCCAAAGTCTTTCGTCTTTTCAATAAATGAGATAACTTCCATTTCACCTTTTTTTATATAACTTCCTTTTTGTTTACTAATCGTTAATTCTTTTTCACCTTGATCATCAATTACCGTACGTATTTCAATAGCTACATGTTTTTTTATGATTTTCATCTGTTCTCCTAACAATACCTATTATCGTATTCACATTATAACGATAATTATCTCCTATTTCCATTAGGACAATTGGTTACTTCAGAAATTGATTATCTATGCACTGTTTATTTTGTCGGATTTGCTCCCATAATGAAAGTAGAAAACTTTTATAAAGAGGGCATAATGTATGAAAATCATTCGAATAGGTTTAAAGATTTGTATTTGGGGGGGCATCATAACGATTATCGCGCTCACTTTAATATTAAGTGCTAGCTATATCATGGGACCTCCTCCGATCGACATTGGTGCAACGACCGTTTTTTATGATCAGGAAGGGAATGAGCTCCACCCTCAAGAAAAACAACAAACATTTGAGCTGGGCGATTTACCATCTTATCTTGTTGATGCAACGATTGTAACGGAGGATCGTCATTTTTATTCCCATCACGGTTTCGATTTCCGGGGGATTATTAGAGCCGTTTCAAAAAACATCAAAGCGCTTCATCTAAAAGAAGGTGCTAGTACTATTTCACAACAGTATGCACGAAATTTGTATTTAACCCATGAAAAAACATGGCTCAGAAAATGGAAAGAAGCAATGTACACAATACGGTTAGAAATGTTTTATTCAAAAGAAGATATTCTAACTGGATATTTGCATGCCATTTATTACGGTCATGGGGCATACGGCATAGAGGAAGCAAGCCATGTTTTCTTCAACAAAAGCGCATCACAGTTAACTTTAGCTGAAGCAGCAATGTTAGCCGGCATTCCAAAAGGGCCTACTTATTATTCGCCATTTAATGATGAGGAAAGAGCATTTAAGCGACAAAAGGATATTTTAAAACAATTATTTCAAACAAAGATGATTACACAAGCGGAGTATTATGAAGCACAAAAAGAAGAACTCAACTTTACAGAACCAAATTTAAATACGGATACATTTGCAGCTTTCTTTAAAGATACTGTGTTAAAAGAAGCTGCAACTCTTTTAAATGGAAATGAAGATCATTTGTTAACAGGAAATTACCATATTTATACAACATTAGATCGTTCCTATCAAAAACAATTAGAAGAACTAATTACAGCAGAAATGGACGAGCAAAGTGAGTTAGAGATTGGCGTAATATCCATCCAACCAGAAGATGGAGCGATTATTGGTTTAGTTGGCGGGAAATCATACGAAGAAAGTGCATTCAATCGAGCAACAGACGCGGAACGGATGGTCGGCTCTGTTTTTAAACCTTTTGTATATTATGCTGCTCTTGAAAATGGGTTTACACCTACAACGATGTTATTGAGTGAACCAACGACATTCAACTTAGATGATGGGGATACGTATGAACCGAGCAATTATAACGGCTATTATGCAAATAAACCTATATCTTTAGCACAGGCAATGGCATTGTCAGATAATATTTATGCTGTAAAAACAAATTTATTTTTAGATCCAAGCAATGTCATTAAAACGACTCGTACTTTTGGAATCACGAGTGATCTGCCTAATGTCCCATCATTAGCATTAGGAAGTGCTTCTATTTCATTATTAGAAATGGTACAGGCGTATGGGATGCTGGCAAACAATGGTAAGACTGTAGACGCTCATAGCATTACAAAAATTGCGGATGCCGATGGTACTACCATCTATGAACGAAAAGACAAACAGATGGAACAAGTATTAGATCCAAATAAAACTTTTATCTTAAATCATTTAATGATGGGGATGTTTGACCGTAGATTAAATGGCTATATGGAAGTTACAGGTTCTTCGATCATCGACCAACTGACTAGAACATATGCAGGAAAATCAGGCACAACAGATACAGATAATTGGATGATCGGCTTCAGCCCAGTCGTAGCAACTGCCGTGTGGACAGGCTATGATCAAAATAAACCCCTTCAAAAGCCTGCAGAAAAACGAGTCGCTAAAGAAGTGTGGGCGAAAACTATCGAGCAGGCACATGACAATAAAGAAGACATACCATTTAAAGCGCCACAAGGAATAACGAAAGTAATTATTGACCCTGAAACAGGTTTGCTTGCCACTTCAGATTGTCCGGTAAGACGTGCGGCCTATTTTGAAGTCGGGACAGAGCCAACCGAACATTGCTCCATTCATTTACCTAAAGAAGAATCAGCACCTAGTACACAAGAGAAAACGCTATTTAAAAGACTGTTTGATCTTTTTAATTAAAGAAACCGACACCTCTAATTGGAGGGTCGGTTTCTTTAGTGTCCTAGCAATACATGAGTAGCCCATGTACATATATATTACAAAGACTGAACGGAAAGTACAAGATTTATCTATTAACTTTAACATTTGTCACATTCTGTTCACTTTTGTATAAGTTGTTCTTTCAATTCATCCTCCGAATTTTCCCACATATCTTGATCAAATTCGGTCAAGAAATCTTGCAATAATTGTTTTGAAGCATTATCCATATGCTCAACAAATATTTTTCCCTTTAGAGATCCTTCCATATGCTTTACATGTTCAGCCATCGATTTATACGCCCGCTTATTTGGACGATCGACTCGTAGCTCACTTCCAGCGACACCCGCATAGTATGGACCGTTTTCGCCTCTTTCTACGGTAACCCATACAATCCAGTATAATAACCCGTCTGGTACTTCTGTTTTATCTGATGAATAACGCACTCTTCGTTCTATATCACTACGTGCATGCATGGCATCCATGTCTACATATGCTCTCTCTTCAGTTGGATCGACGATGACAGATGACATATTCTCCAACGAAATAGAACCTATCCCATAACCACCATGCCCATCCGTCGAATCATCTTTCAAAATTGTAAATTGTTGCTTAGGCTTTTGTTTTTTATTGTCCATCGAGTCAAGGCTCCTCTCATCCTTATTATCTTTTATTGTAACATATCTAACCTTTAACGATAATGAAGTAGCTTATTTACTCTCCTCTGCCATGCTACATTATCGATTGATTCAATCATATCTTTAGGGTAATATAATTTATGATCTTCTCTAGTCTTGCCAGTAATTGCATCGACAATAATAGAGTAGGTAGAAAGTTCTTTCAGCTCTCCTGAAGGTATTTGTAAATAAATCGGAACTCTTTCTTCTCCTGGGCGATACACATCATAAGGAAGATCCGATGTCGAATCGACGACCAAATAATACGTCGGATCAATCCCTACTTGCTCAAACAATTGACGTAATTCTGTTAATTTACTCGCATCATTTGTTGAGTCAAACTCGACGTACTTAAATAAACTTCTATTGATAAATCGATGACATAAGTCACGTAAGATCGAATCTTCCTCCATTTGCCAACGTTGAAAATAGAAGTAAATAATATTATCGTCTATTTGTAAGTAATCTGGAAGATCAACGTCCTCACAAAATAAAGAAAGCAATAAGGTCGGCTCCACTTTGAATTGATAACCACGTTCATATAAATGTTTTGCTCGATGGAATATTTTTGTTAAAATCACTTCTGCACTACGGGTCACAGGATGAAAGTATACTTGCCAATACATTTGATAGCGGGACATAATATAATCTTCGGCCGCATGCATACCAGATGACTTAATCACAATTTGGTCTTCCGTTGGTCGCATGACACGTAAGATTCTTTCCATATCAAATTGTCCATAACTAACTCCAGTATAGTAAGCATCTCTTAATAAATAATCCATTCGATCCGCGTCAATTTGACTTGAAATAATACTTACAACTAACTGATCCTCGTATGTCTTATCAATGATTTGTGCAACCTTTTGAGGGAAACCAGGTTCTACTTTATTTAAAATATGATGCACATTTGTATCTTCTAAAATAATTCGTTGTGTGTACTGCTCATGATCAAGCGCAAAGACCTTTTCAAAAGAATGTGAGAACGGACCATGTCCTAGGTCATGTAATAAAGCTGCACATAAACAAACAAGACGTTCTTCTTTGTCCCAACTCTCATGCTCCTCCATCTTGTTGATCATGCGACGTACAATTTCATATACACCTAAGGAATGATTAAAGCGACTATGCTCAGCACCGTGGAATGTAAGGTACGTTGTTCCTAATTGTTTAATCCGCCGTAACCGCTGAAACTCAGGTGTTGCAATTAAATCCCAGATAACTTGATCTTGTACACGTACATATCGATGAACAGGGTCTTTAAAAACTTTCACTTCTTCTAATTGTTGCTCTTTATATCTCACTGTATCAACCCGTTTCTTTTTTATACCTTTACATGTTATT
>JAPFCO010000365.1 GCA_026169505.1 Pseudogracilibacillus sp. | reverse complement strand
TGGCTGCAAAATGACACAGGTATTCTAATTGCTCCGATTGCGGCACTAAAAAGAATGTTGCCTCCAGTGCATTATTGGGAAACCTATCAATTACCTTTTATAGAGGAAGAAAGTATTCAGATCGACGATTACCTCAATCTCCTAGTTGAGATGGGCTATGAACGGGTAGAAATGGTTACAACTCCTGCAGAGTTTAGTATGCGTGGAGGAATTATTGATATATATCCACCAACAGAACAGCATCCAATTCGGATTGAGCTATTTGATGACGAAATTGATTCGATTCGTTATTTTGATGCAGACACACAACGTTCCTTGGAAAAATTGACAAACTGTATGATTGGACCTGCTAAAGAATTACTGTTGACGAAAGAGGATATGATTAGCGGTGGAGAGAGATTAGAGCAATCATTAGCACAATCCTTGAAAAAAATGAAAGCTTCTAATGATAAAGAAAAGTTAATGGAAACAATCCAATACGATATTGATAGATTAAAGGCAGCAGAGCCCTTTAAGGAAATGTACAAATATACATCGTACTTCTATGATAATCCTACTAGTTTATTAGATTATTTATCAAAAGATGGCCTCATCATCTTTGATGAAATGGGGAGAATCCAAGAAGCCGCAGAGCATCTAGATATGGAAGAGGCTGAATTATACACGACCATGTTGGAACAACAGCAAACCGTATCTGATATGATGCTATCGTTTAATTGGTCTGATGTCCGGGAGAAAATGACGCATCAGCGTATTTACATGTCTGTTTTTTTGCGACATATTCCGAACACCCAACCAGAAAACATCGTTAATTTATCTACGAGAGTGATGCAGGAATTTCATGGGCAGATGCCGCTTTTCCAAACGGAACTATCTCGTTGGGAAAAAGCAGGTTTTTCAGTCATTATTGTGGCAATAAATGAAAAACGGGCAAAAAAGGTCCAAAGTATTTTACAAGATTATGGCATGGAATTAGGAATCCAAGAATCGTATGAACTGCCATTGGTGCAACCTATCATTACAATTGGGAATGTTTCTAGTGGTGTTGAATTACCAATGCACAAATTGGCTATTATTACAGAAGGCGAATTATTTAAAAAGAAACATACAAGAGTACGTAAGAATCAAAATATCTCAAATGCAGAACGTATCAAAAATTATCAAGAATTAAAAGTTGGTGACTATGTTGTTCATCGTAACCACGGGATTGGTAAATATATAGGGGTTGAAACATTAAAAGTAAATAAATTACACAAGGATTATATGTTAATTCAATATTCTGGTGACGATAAACTCTATGTACCAATTGATCAAATTGATTTAGTGCAAAAGTATGTTGGATCTGAAGGAAAGGAGCCACGACTTTATAAACTAGGTGGAGCTGAATGGGCGAAGGTAAAAAGTAGAGTGCAATCAACTGTAGAAGATATTGCGGATGAATTAATTAAGTTATATGCCGAAAGACAAGCGCAAAAAGGGTATGCTTATGAAAAGGACTCCGAATTACAAGAAGAATTTGAACATGCTTTTAGTTATCAAGAAACAGCCGACCAAATCAAATGTGTGGAAGAGATTAAGGCGGATATGGAACAGGCTCGACCAATGGACCGACTTTTATGCGGGGATGTTGGGTATGGAAAGACAGAGGTAGCTATTCGGGCTATTTTTAAAGCGGTGTTAGAAGGTAAGCAGGTTGCGTTCTTAGTGCCAACGACGATCTTAGCACAACAGCATTTTCAAACGATGCAAGAGCGTTTTCAAGATTATCCAGTCAATATTGGATTATTAAGTCGTTTTCGTTCGAAAAAGCAACAAAGTGAAACACTCGCAGGTTTAAAAAATGGTACGGTCGATATTGTCATTGGGACACACCGACTCCTTTCTAAAGATATTGTATATAAAGATTTGGGCTTACTTGTCGTTGATGAAGAGCAACGTTTTGGAGTGAAGCATAAAGAGAAAATCAAACAAATTAAAACGAATGTGGATGTGCTTACATTAACAGCGACACCAATTCCACGTACGTTGCATATGTCTATGTTAGGAATTCGTGATTTATCTGTCATTGAAACACCACCGGAAAATCGATTTCCAGTACAGACGTATGTCATCGAACACAATGCTGGCTTTGTTAAAGAAGCGATTGAGCGAGAAATTGCTAGGGGCGGGCAAGTGTTTTTACTGTATAACCGGATTGATAATATTGAAAAGGTTGCACGGGAAGTTGAAACGTTAGTAGAGTCAGCTAGAGTTACGGTTGCTCACGGACGTATGAATGAGACGGAGTTAGAAAATGTCATGCTGAACTTTTTAGAAGGTGAAAGTGATGTATTAGTTAGTACTTCGATCATTGAGACGGGCGTCGATATACCAAATGTGAATACGTTAATTGTTTATGATGCGGATCGAATGGGCTTAAGTCAGCTGTATCAATTACGAGGGCGTGTAGGAAGATCAAATCGGGTAGCTTATGCATATTTCACTTATCACAAAGACAAAGTGCTAACAGAAATATCAGAGAAACGATTGCAAGCAATTAAAGAGTTTACTGAATTAGGATCAGGATTCAAAATTGCGATGCGCGATTTATCAATCCGGGGTGCAGGAAATTTACTTGGAGCTCAGCAACATGGCTTTATTGACTCGGTTGGTTTCGATCTGTATTCACAAATGTTGAAAGAGGCAATCGACTCACGCAAGTTAGGAAAACCCGTAGATAAAGTTCAGCCATTTAATCCAGAGTTAACATTAACAGTCGATGCTTATATTCCGGAGACATATATCCAAGATGAAAAACAGAAAATTGATATGTATAAACAGTTCCAAGGCTTCTCATCGATGGAGGAATTACGTGACTTACAAGATGAGCTCATTGATCGTTTCGGTGATTATCCATCGGAAGTGACCGAGTTATTTTTAGTGTCTTATTTAAAAATGGTTGCCAAGGAACAGCGAGTCGAAGCAATTGCAGAGAAGGGCAGTCGAATGGAAATAACTGTTGAGGAGGAGCGCAGCCAAAAAGTCGACGGCTCAAAATTATTTATGTTAGCGAATGAGTTTGGTCGACATGTACAATTAGGAACAGCAGGAAATAAATTAAAGGTTATTTTCAAATGGAAAAATGAAAAAACGAAAGAGCGCTATGAATTCGTCGGGAAGTTTATTGAAGCTTTACAAGATGTGGATCTCGATGATGCAACGGAAGAGAAATCAGCTTCAGATGTAAAAACATCGACCGCAAAGTAAACGTCTAAATCTAAATCGATCAAGAAATTCTTGATCAAATGTATAGTTATTTACCATTGCTTCATACTAAAAACAATATTGGTGACTTTTCACTTAGCGTTTATTTCGAAAAGACATCATAAAAGTTTATGCAGAATGTGAGGTTTGTATAAGTATGAAAGCAACAGGAATTGTTCGCAGAATTGATGATTTGGGCAGGGTAGTCATTCCGAAAGAAATAAGACGAACATTACGGATTCGAGAAGGGGATCCATTAGAGATTTTCGTTGCACGAGAAGGAGAGGTCATCTTAAAGAAATACTCTCCAATTAGTGAATTAGGTCATTTTGCTACGGAATATGCAGAGTCGCTATTCGATTCGCTACATTCTCCCGTCTTTATATGTGATCGGGATGAAGTCATTGCAGTGAGTGGTGATTCAAAAAAGGACTATTTGAATAAAAGTATTGGAATCCATGTGGAGGAGGCAATCGAGCAACGCTCTAATGTATTAGAAGGAGAAGCGAAGACGATCGAAATTGTACGTGGTCGAGAAGAGTTGGTTGACTCTCATGCGCTCAGTATCGTTGTTGCAAATGGAGATCCAATAGGAGCGGTACTTATTTTGTCAAAGGAAGGTAAAGAACTTACTGAAGTAGAGCATAAAGTAATTGAAACAGCTGCTAACTTTCTTGGCAAACAAATGGAATAATTCACATACATCGCAAAACAGTAACAAGGCGCCGTCTAGGTTGCCTTGTTTTGTTTTTATATAAATTGGTAGGTGAAATCTTTACGCAGGATGATCAAGAAGGGCGTGGGAGCGGATAATCAAGTCGTGTGAGCAATAAATTGATAGCTACGAGCAAGAAGAAGAGCTCTCGAGCAAAGAATTACGGATACGAGCAAGAAGAAGAGCTCTCGAGCAAAGAATTACGGATACGAGCAAGAAGAAGAGCTCTCGAGCAAAGAATTACGGATACGAGCAAGAAGAAGAGCTC
>JAPFCO010000007.1 GCA_026169505.1 Pseudogracilibacillus sp. | reverse complement strand
TAGCAATTTTAAACCCTTCACCTTCAGCTCCTAGTAAATTTTCTTTTGGTATTTTCATCTCATCAAAGAAAATTTCGCCCGTATTACCAGCACGAATGCCTAGTTTACCTTTAATTGCTTGTGAAGAAAATCCTTCCCAATGACGTTCTACAATAAAAGCAGAAATACCATGAGCTTTTTTAGTTTTATCTGTATAAGCAAAAACAAGGAAATAGTCTGCCACATCACATAAGGAGATCCACGTCTTTGATCCGTTTAAAATATAGTGATCGTCAGCTTTTGTTGCTGTTGTTTGTAATGCAGATACATCAGAACCGGCGGCAGGCTCTGTTAAACCAAAAGCACCTATTTTTTCTCCTTTCGCTTGTGGTATTAAATATTGTTGTTTCTGGTTTTCTGTTCCCCATTGTAATAATGTCATACTATTTAATCCTGTATGAACAGATACCGCAGTACGAAATGCAGTGTCCCCACGTTCTAACTCCTCACAAACGATCGCGAGTGCGTTGTAATCCATGCCACTTCCGCCATATTGTTCGGGAATGCAAACACCCATTAAACCTAAGTCAGCAAGCTTTTTTATAATGGATGGTTCGAATGTTCCTTCACGATCCCATTTTGCGATATGTGGCATAATTTCTTTGTCGACAAATTGTCGTACCGTGTTTTTTAACATCTGTTGCTCTTCTGATAATTGAAAATCCATTCATCCCAGCTCCTTTAATATTAATTGTTTTTTAACGAATTAAAAACTTCTGTGTTATGCTCACCTAAATTTGGTGGATGGCGGCGAATCGAGATTGGTGTTCTGGATAAATGCAAAGGACTCCCAATCATTCTCACCTTGCCAGCGGTTGGATGGTTGGTTGAAACAAACATATTTCTAGCTTGTAATTGAGGGTCATGGACGACTTCATCTAATTGCTGAATTGGTCCACACGGAATACTATGTTCGTCACATCGTCGTTTCCATTCGGCTGTTGTTTCATGTAAGAACGCCCCTTGTAGTAAAGGAATGAGTTCTGTACGATGCGCAACTCGTTTAGGATTTGATGAAAATCGTACATCCGTTGCTAAAGCAGGTTGTTGAATAATATGACATAGCCTCGCAAACTGTCCGTCATTTCCAACAGCGATGACCATTTCCCCATCTTTCGTAATAAATGTTTGATAGGGAACAATATTGGCATGCTCATTTCCTAAACGTGTAGGGACATTTCCACTTACTAAGTAATTGCTACCGATATTAATGAGAGAACTTGTTGCACAATCATATAAAGATAAATCGATTTTTTGACCTTGACCTGAAGATTCACGCTCTAATAAAGCCGCTTGAACTCCGATTGTAGCGTATAAACCAGTAAGCACATCGACAATGGCAATACCAACTTTTTGTGATCCCGATTGTTCTGTTCCAGTAATACTCATTAGTCCACTCATTGCTTGAATAATAAAATCATAACCTGGCATGTCTTTATAAGGTCCAGTTTCACCAAATCCGGTAATAGAACAGTAGACAATTTTTTCGTTGATCGTTTTTAAC
>JAPFCO010000401.1 GCA_026169505.1 Pseudogracilibacillus sp. | reverse complement strand
TCCAAACATTATCATAATAACGGTATTTACCAGAATTCCATGCTGTTCGATGAGGATAATTCTTGTTCACGTAATAATTCCAGAAAAGCATTTTCTCAGCTTCTTGATCCGTAAGCTTGATTCTAAGTTCTGTATGCGCTGGGACCATTCCTTCATCGGTTAAATCTCCAGTAAACAATTCATGTACCATATAGAGACCGATAATTTTTCTTTCTGTTTCTGGTTGATCCGATTCTCTTATAGTTAGAAGACCTGCACTGTTCTGACGCAATCGAGCTGGCTTGTTAGGCGTACCTTTATTTTTACCACTTTGAATCATGCCTGTAGATACTTGCCAGTCGGTAAATACATTTTCTTGCTCATCTTCGTTTAACCAGAAAACAATTTGTGAGCTTTCATGAATTTGATGATTTCTCAATTTTTCTTTAAACTTCCGTTCAATCAGTTGCCGCTCCCTTTTCGCTTCACGTTTCTTTTCAAGCGCTTCTTCTTTCTCTAACCTTTTAGAAATAATCTTTTCCAGTGACTTTGCAGCTTTTGGATCTTTAAGTGTTATAAATTTTTCAAAAACGTCAGGGTAAACAAATTTTTTAACATCCTCGTTGAAATCAATGGTTATAAAAGATTCATCTTGATCCACGATATCCCCTTCTCCAAAGATTTTGTGAGTTATTGCTTCATCTACTAAATTCATTAACCCAGTCTCCTTCTATATTATAGTTAGGCGTTTATTTACGCCTCTTTTGTTTACTACTCACTTATCTAAAATCGCACCCAATCCCTCTTTACAAGAGGGAGTGCTCAGCCATAAAATGTTATCTTAAAATTGTTATAATTAAATAATACCATATAATCTAAAAAAAAGCAAATTTACCATTGACAATCGCAACATCTTGAGTATATAATAACTAGTTATCTATTTATTTAGTCGTTGTAACAGGTTTTTTTATATCGTAATCATGATGATATTGATTGAATATGTACGCTTGGATATGCAGATTCTTTTCACAGTCATTTTGAAGGAAATGTACGAGGTTTAGAGTGCAAGTTTTATAATGGGGAAAGAAACTCATTGTGTATTATATAACAATAAAGAACGCCATAAACCTTCATACATAAAGGTTTATGGCGTTCATTGGATTATCCTATTATTAACTTTCC
Source organism: Pseudogracilibacillus sp. (assembly GCA_026169505.1). Classification (GTDB taxonomy): domain Bacteria; phylum Bacillota; class Bacilli; order Bacillales; family Amphibacillaceae; genus Pseudogracilibacillus. Next base: position 1,487 of record JAPFCO010000401.1, on the reverse strand, counting down.
TCAACAGGTGTTGATAGATTAAATGCTTTCGCAAGTATTCCTGTAACTACAATAGCGATGACTGCTGGTACTAACCAACCTAATCCTTCAGCATAAAGCGGTAGTATTTTATCGTAGAAATCTACAATTGGATCAATGAAATTGAAATCAACTTCTAACGTTTTTGATAGTTCTGTAATCCCATCGACAATAGCGATGAAAAACGTAACAGCAATCGTTACTACATAAACAATCCGTGCATGGTTGAACAAACGTGACGCAAATGTAAGTAACATCAATACAATAGCTAACGGATACAGAAACATCAATACTGGAATCGAGAAGGCAATAATATTAGCTAGTCCAAAATTTGCAAAAATAAATGTGATACTTGAGAAAAATACGACTAATACCTTGTAGCTTATCTTCGGAATTAATGTATTAAAATATTCCGCATTTGCTATAATAAGCCCAATTGCTGTTGTTAAACATGCAAGAATAATCATTACGGCCAGTAATACGGAACCAATTATTCCAAAGTAATGCGTAGTCGCGCCATTTAGTACAGGACCACCTGTCTCAAATAACCCTAAGCTCTCAACACTAATTCCACCTAAATAAGCAATACCTACATAAATAAAAGCTAAAAGGGTAGCAGCAATAAGACCTGTTTTTATCGTTATCGATAGAACTTTACCTTTATTTGAAACACCAAAGGACTTGATAGCGTTAATGACGATAATCGCAAATACAAGGGAAGCAAGAGCATCCATCGTGTTATATCCTTCTAAAAATCCCGTAACAAACGGACCATCCACATATCCATCTTCCGCATAGCCAATTGCCCCCATCGGGTTTATAAATGCAGTAACTAACAGTATTCCAAGTAAAATGACTAATGTAGGCGCTAATATTTTTCCAACGTTCGCTACAATCTTTGTCGGATAAAGGGAAAATACAAGTGCAATTGCGAAAAAAACAACTGAAAAAATAAATAACCCTAACTGATTGGAACTCTCAGGAATATATGACATAATCCCAACTTCATAAGCGACCGTAGCAGTTCTAGGCGCCGCAAAGAATGGTCCGATGGTTAAATAAAGAAGTGCTGTAAAAAACACTCCATATGCAGGACTAACCCTACTAGCTAAATCCTGTAAGTTTTTACTTCCAGAATAAGCAATAGCGATCACACCAAGGAGCGGTAATCCAACCCCTGTAATTAAAAACCCGATAATACCTTGCCAGAGATTTTCTCCAGCATATTGACCTAATTCAGCTGGAAATATTAAATTACCAGCTCCAAAAAATAAAGCAAATAGCATAAAGCCAATGGCAAACTGTGATGATAATCCGATTCCTTTATTCATTTCTATCTTTCTCCTTCTCATGATAGTTACAGTCTAGGTGTAAGACTTTTCAAACAATTTTGAATCAAGATTCTACCTTTATTGCAATCTTCTATACAATTTAGTATAGAAAGTTTCATTCTATAATCTACTCAGAAT
>JAPFCO010000356.1 GCA_026169505.1 Pseudogracilibacillus sp. | reverse complement strand
TTTATGAAGTAGGAAAAAGTGGAGAAGAAGATAAGAAAATTGGCGAAGTAACAGAAGGGGCTTCTTCCTTTGAAATCGATGAATTTTTATTATTTCAAACAAAAAGTTACTATGTCGTTCCATATGATCCATTAGCAGAAACAGTAGGAGAACCATCAAATATTGTCGAAGTATCTTTTTAGAGTACATTGGATCTACATGTTCGTTTTCGACACTATTTTCTGAGTACCTTTTATGATGAGAACATAGTAGATGCCTTTTGCATTTGCTATGTTTTTTAAATTACAGATGTTCTATAACAAAGAAAATAAACAAAAAAATAAGCAACTAAATAAATAGTTGCTTCATCCGGAAAGGAAGTCTTATTATAAAATAGACTATATAGTTAAAAAATGTGTTGAACATGACATGTTATCGTGCTGGATGATTACATTCATCACAGACATTACCATAACAATCAGCTTGCTCAACCATTTCAAAACCGCAATGGTTACATTTCTTTTTCGGTAAGTTTCTGAAGAATTCAATTACGTTTACCATGGTTATTCCTCCTTTTTAGGAATCATGCTGTAAAACAACGAATTGTTTTTCGATTTGTTATATACATTGTACTATAACAACGACGAAGAAGTCAACCCTGTTTCATAACAAATTTATGTTTTATTAAATAGAATCAATTTCATCACTACAAAAAACAGCCATAACGCTACAATATGTAGTTTCGTTGAAACGTTATTAACTACATATTGTAGCGTTATGGCGATAAATTTGAATGATGGAATTGATTAAATAAAATGAAGTTTATGATATAACTTACAATTGGAGTGTTGAAAATGAAGTTAACGGTAATCGGTTATTGGGGTGGTTATCCCTCTATGGATAAGGCTTCGTCTGTTTACTTACTAGAGAAAGATGGTTTTCATTTAGTACTTGATATGGGAAGTGGTGCTCTTACAAAGTTACAAAAGTATGTACAAATAATGGATATTGATGCTGTTATACTGTCCCATTATCATGCAGATCATATAGCAGATGTCGGTGTACTACAACATGCTCGATTAGTACAGTCATATGTAACAGATGATCAAACAGTCTTACCAATTTATGCACATAGTGAAAACTTCGCTGAATTTAATCGACTGAATCATGATTACACGGAGGCCGTTAGGTATGATCCAACGGAAGTGATGAAAATAGGACCATTTTTTATCCGTTTTTTACAAACAAAACATGCTGTACCTTGTTATGGAATGAGGATAACGGATGGTGATAGTACAATCGTTTATACAGCAGATTCAGCCTTTCAAAAAGAATGGATCCCGTTCTGTCAGGATGCGAATTTATTACTAGCAGATACAAATTTCTATGCAAATATGGATGCTAATGACTCTGGGCATATGACTAGTGAAGAGGTTGGTAGAATTGCAAAAGGAGCAAATGTAGACGAAGTTATTTTAACCCATCTACCACACTTCGGAAACCATCAGCAATTGATAGAAGAAACGCAAACAGTCTATTCTGGGAAGGTCTCTTTAGCACATGAGGGGCTAGTCTGGGAAGACGGAAAAATAGTCTAATATGCTAAATAAACAAGGTACTTGCAATCAATATGAAAAAGATTAGACTAAAACTAAGGAGTGATCGAAGATGAAATTTATTGATAATCAAGGAATTACAGATCCTTATATAAATTTAGCTTTAGAAGAATATGTTTTACAGCACTTTGGGGAAAAAGATACATATTTATTATTCTATATTAATGAGCCATCGATTATTATTGGTAAAAATCAAAATTCAGTGGAAGAGATTAATACAGAATATGTTGATAACAATAATATTAAAGTAGTTCGTCGTTTATCTGGTGGTGGCGCGGTATACCATGATAAAGGTAATTTGAATTTTAGTTTTATTACAAAAGATGATGGCGATAGTTTCCATAACTTCGCTAAATTTACTGAACCCGTCGTAAAGGCATTAAATAAAATGGGTGTACCAGCGGAGTTAATTGGTAGAAATGATTTGCTAATTGAGGGTCGAAAGTTTTCTGGTAATGCACAATTTGCTACAAAAGGAAGAATGTTTAGTCATGGTACATTAATGTTTGATTCCGAAATCGAACATGTTGTAGCGGCACTAAATGTGAAAAAGGAAAAGATTGAGTCAAAAGGTATTAAATCGATTCGTAGTCGAGTAGCTAATATAACGGAATTTCTTGATGAGAAAATTTCGATGGACGAATTCAAACAGACTATTTTACAATTTATTTTCGATGTGGATGATGTAGGAGACGTTCCTCAATATGAACTGTCGGAGCAAGATTGGGAAAATGTGTATGAACTTTCTAAAAAGCGTTATCAACAATGGGAATGGAATTATGGCAGATCGCCCGCCTTTAATAAACAAGTGTCACATAAATTCCCATCTGGATTAATTGATGTGCGTTTGGATGTTAAAAAAGGGATAATCGAGAATTGCAAAATTTATGGGGACTTTTTTGGTCTTGGTGAAGTACAAGATATTGAAAATAAACTAATTGGAGTTCGCCATAAACGAGAAGCGGTAGAAACAGCTCTAGAAGATGTCGATATACCTCATTATTTAGGGAAAATAACAAAAGATGAATTTATTAATTTGATTTATTAAGTAAAATAAATTTGTAAACGATGAATAACTTGTCAGAATCCATAGAATGTGATTGAAGTTCTATGGATTTTTCTTGTGATCATTTGTCTAACTACATGTTGTCCCATTCTTATGCTTATAAGCCCCCTCTCGTTAATGTATTAGTACCATCCATCTAGCGCATTCTGTCCTTCCATCGATCGCTTCTGTCTTATGTACAATAAAAACTATTGATAGTAAGTTTTTTTGTGCTAATGATTCATATTTTTTGTCTGAAAGTGGAATACGTAAAAAATATGCGTGATAAATATATATTTTAGTGGCCGAAGAAACAATATTTCGACAATTCCGCCTTTATGGTTGATTTATTAAAATAATTTGCTAATATAGTTCATAATTCCTATTTTTTATTTGGCGTGAGAGGATGGAAAAGGAAAATGTCAAATAAAAATAAAATCAATAAATATGAAGTTACGCCCTTAACGATGGCTATATTAAGTGATGAGAGTGAAGACGGAACGCTGCATACGTATATTATGGAGGAAATACGAGAGTACGCTGTTAAAGCAACTCCGACGAAGGTGATAGATGACGCATGTAGGTTTTTTGGTAGCACATTAGAAGGGAGATTAGACGGCACAAGAGACATCAGTAACATCACACATAAGGCTCCAATCACTATTGACCCCTCAAGCGGTTTGTATTTCTTTCCGACCGCCTCACCTAAGAACAAAAAGTGTTCATGGATCGCCCACTCACACGTCGAATTCCTAATACCTATGCATCAAGACAAAAAAACCCAAATTATTTTTAAAAATGGGAAAAATGTCATGGTAAATGTGTCCTATGGTTCAATGTTGAATCAAATCCAACGTACAGCACAATTTCGTTATTCTCTCGATAGTCGAATGGGTATGATTCAATCAGTAAATCGTAAGAGAAATAAAGAAGAGGAATGATTATTGTTCGTATTTTAGGCATCGTTTTTACAATATGAAGTAGATTGACATTTAGGGAAGAAGAGTTTAGTTCATTTACTAAGATATGCAATTTAGTTTATACTATAAATATATCGTCAAATGAAAAATAGGGATTAAATATAGACTTTTAAGAAAGTAAAACAAATATAACGATCTGATCATCATTATAACTTTGTTCAGGGAGCACGAACATTTTGAAGAGATGGCATGAATTAACAATGAAGGATGCGGATGATGCGTATCAATATGCACTTGAAATATTAGAAAAATATGAGCAACTGGGTCCCATTCCAGGTATTGCACTACCATTTCTGGAAGCCTTCTTACCATTTTTACCGTTAATAGTATTTGTTCTAGCGAATGGTGGAGCTTATGGTTTGGCAAAAGGCTTTTTATACTCGTGGATTGGATCGTCATTTGGTATGATCGTTGTGTTTCTAATCATTCGAAAATATGAGGATAAACGTATATTTCAAAGATTAAAAGCAGATCGGCGTGTAAAAAAGATAACTTCATGGGTGGAACGTAATGGATTCGGGCCTTTATTTATTTTGCTTTGCTTCCCATTTTCACCATCAGCACTCATTAATTTAGTTGCGGGATTATCGAAAGTACGGATCCAACAATTTATCTTAGCTGTTTTATTAGGCAAAACAGTGATGATTTTTTCTGTTACATATATAGGTTCAAGTATCGTTGAGTTTGCAAAACACCCTCTCAAGACAGTTATTATTATAGGATGTATTAGTTGTTTTTGGTTGTTTGGTACTTATTTAGAAAAGAAGTTATTACGTAGACAAGAAACAAATTAGTGAATTTCATAATGCTGATTTAGGTAATTATGACATTCACTCAAATGACTGAAATGGGGGATTTAATTGTCATTACGCATAGTGATCGGACGTTCAGGTCGCAATAAGAGTGAATTTATTTTAGATGAGATAAAAGAAAGATTAAAGGCAGATCCGCAAGGTAAACCCATTTTTTATATTGTGCCGGAACAAATGACCTTCCAACAAGAATATTCGATATTTGAGGATGAACAAATAAAAGGAAGTATTCGGGCACAAGTGGTCAGTTTTTCACGATTAGCTTGGCGGGTTTTACAAGAGACAGGCGGGAGTACGAAACAATTTATTAGTTCAACTGGGGTTCAAATGATGTTACGAAAAATTATGGAACAACGATCAGAGCCATTTTTAATGTTTGAAAAAGCCGCTGATAAACAAGGATTCATTCAAGAATTAGAAGGAATGATGACAGAGTTTAAACGGCATTGTATTACACCTGAGATACTTGAAGAACAATTGCAATATACAGAACAAAATGTAGCATTACAACATAAAATGTTGGATTTATATTATGTCTTTGTTCAATTACAAGCGATGTTGGAGCATAAATATATAGATGGAGAAGATCAATTACAATTATTAACTGAGAAAATCTCCACAACTCCTTTCTTACAAGATGCTGAAATCTATATTGACGGATTTCACCGTTTTACTCCTAAGGAACTAACTATCATTGCGGAATTATTACAATCAGGTAAACGTATGACAGTAGCTCTGACTCTTGATGAGCATACAATCATAAATGAAGTTACTGAACTCGACTTATTTTACCAAACGAGCGATACGTATGAGTCGCTTAGACAAGTTGCAGCTGATCATGATATAAAGGTCGAGCCATATCTCGCACTGGATGAGTCGTATGAGGAGTTAACAAATAATCCGGAGTTGGCTCATTTAGAACAATATTTTGATGATCGACCCGCACCGTTATTTCAGACGGATCAACCCACTTCGATTCAATTAGCTGAGGCAGTACATCCCCGTGCAGAACTTGAAGGAGTATTACAGGAGATATTACGATTAGTTCGTGAAGAAAACTATCGGTATCGCGATATGGTTATTTTTGTTCGGGATACATCAGAATACAATGATTTAATTCAAACAATGTTTGCGGATTATGAAGTTCCAGTATTTATTGATGAGAAACGAACGATGTTAAATCATCCATTGATGGAATTTACCCGTTCTCTATTTGATATCGTTGAATCCAATTGGCGTTATGATGCAATTTTTCGTCTGTTAAAAACAGGATTTATTCCAATAACAGATGAAGAGTTCCCACTTGATCGAGATGCAATTGATGAATTAGAAAATTATGTTTTAGAATATGGTATCCAGCGTAAATCACAATGGTTGAAAAATGAAAAATGGGTGTATAGACGTTTTCGAGGGTTTTCAGATGTAGCACAAACAGATAGAGAAATAGCATTAGAAAGAAAAATAAATGCCTATCGGAATCAAGTAGTACAAGCTTTGAAAACATTCGATGAAGCAATTCGGAAAAAAGTATCCATTACAACTCGTTGTGAAGAAATCTATCGATTGATGGAACAACTTCAAGTTCCTGAACAATTAGAAGAACAGCGCCTGCAATATGATGATACAGGTAAAATCGAAAAGGCACGGGAAGCAGAACAAGTGTGGAATGGTTTTATCCAACTACTGGATGAAATGGTGGAAATGATTGGCGAGGAAAGCATGTCTTTTGCATTGTTTCGCAAAACGTTTGAAGCTGGATTAGAATCATTGGAATTTTCACATGTTCCACCAACTATGGATCATGTCATTGTAGGTTCGATTGATCACTCACGAATAACGAGTAAAAAATGTGCCTTTTTAATTGGAGTAAATGAAGGGTTTTGGCCAATGAAACCAGCCATTGATGGGATGATCAATGAACAAGAACGGGAATTTTTAAAGCAATTTGGGATGGAATTAGCAGAAAGTAACCGTCGAATTTTGTTAGATGATAACTTTTATATGTATTTAGCATTTACGACTGCTACAGATAAATTATGGGTTAGCTATGTGCTAAGTAATAATGATGGGAATACGAAAACGGCCTCTTCTATGATTAATCGAATGGCTGAATTTTTCCCGCACCTACAAGAACCGATATTATTAACGGAGCCAGATGAATTACAACAAGCTGCTCGTTTTATTACGACTAATACAAAAACACGTGCGCCATTAACAGCGCAGTTAGCTCGATATATGCGTGGATATAAGATGGAAGACGTATGGTGGAATGTATTAGATTGGTATATGATGCATGAACCAAAGCACGGTACAACGTATAAAACATTACAAAGCTTATTTTATGAAAATAAACCTCGTTCTTTATCAGAAGATACGGTCGCACAATTATATCCAAAACAAGTAAAGACGAGTGTGTCTCGCTTAGAAATGTTGTATCGTTGTTCTTATCAACATTATGCACAATATAGCTTGCAGTTGGAAGAACGACGCACATATAAACTAGATGCACCTGATGTTGGTCAACTATTTCATGAGGCTTTAAAAACAATCACACAATGGATTCAACAAGAAGGGAAAGATTTTGCAGCAATTACTAAAAGTGAATCGAATCAGTATGCACAAAAATCAATATCGTATTTAGCCCCTGCATTTCAACATCATATTTTATCCAGTTCGAATAGGTATAAATATATCCAGAAGAAATTACAAGATGTTATTGCTCAGGCGACATATATTTTAAGTGAACAGGCGAGAGCAAGTGGTTTTTCTCCAGTCGGTATCGAATTAGGGTTTGGATTTTCAGAAGGTTTAGAACCGCTGCAGATTAAGTTGCCGAATGGGTATGAATTATTGTTACGTGGCCGAATTGATCGAGTTGATAAATCAATGCAGCACGATCAATTATATCTACGTATTATTGATTATAAATCGAGTTCAAGAGGTCTCGATTTAATTGATGTCTACTATGGTTTAGCATTGCAAATGTTAACCTATCTAGATGTCGTGTTAGCACAGTCAAAGGAATGGTTAGGAATGGAAGCGACTGCTGCAGGTATTCTTTATTTCCATGTCCATCATGCAATGTTATCTGAAGAAAATCGCTTACATGATGATGAAATTGCTGATAAAATCTTCAAACAGTATAAAATGAATGGCCTTGTGACTTCAGAAGAGGAAGTTGCTAGATTAATGGATACAACAATCGATTCTGGGCGTAGTGATATCGTGCCGATTGGCTTGAAAAAAGATGGCAGCTTTTATTCGGATTCAAAAATCGCCGATGAAAAGACATTCCATTTATTACAACAACATATGCATCGTTTAATTGAACAAGCAGGGCTTGATATTACAACTGGAAATGTATCGCTCAATCCGTATGAAGATAATAAAGGTAATGCTTGTACGTTTTGCGAATTTAAATCGGTCTGTCAATTTGATCCAACTCTAGAGGAAAATAATTTCCGACGTTTACACCCGTTAAAAGAGGATGATATTTTTGCTAGATTAACGAAGGACAAGCAAGGATAAAACGAGAGGATCATGATGAATGATTCATAGAGGGGGATTCTAGTGGTTACATGGACAGAAGAACAACAAGATGCAATTGAAAAATCAGGTTCCGATATTCTCGTAGCGGCAGCAGCAGGTTCTGGTAAGACAGCGGTACTCGTTGAACGGATTATCCAAAAGTTAGTTTCATCAGAAGATCCATTGAATATTGATGAAATACTTGTGGCTACCTTTACGAATGCAGCTGCTGAAGAAATGCGTAATCGAATTGGAATTGCTTTAGAGAAAGCAATAGCAGAGGATCCAACTTCCTACCATTTGAAAAAACAATTATCGTTATTACAGCGATCTTCGATTTCTACATTGCACGCTTTTTGTACGAATGTTGTACGTCAATATGCTTATTTGTTAGATGTAGATCCTGGATTTCGAATTGCTGATGAAATGGAAATGGAGTTAATGAAGCAGGAAGTTGTAGATAAT